>JAQSYC010000168.1 GCA_029256345.1 Clostridia bacterium
GTGCTATCCCTTAAAATGATTGGCTTTATATTCGGTTGGTGTCATTCCCTCTATCCGTTTAAAGGCACGGGTAAAATAATTAGCATCTGCATAACCTACTTCATAGCCGATTTCACTAATCGTTTTATCGGTCGTTTCTAATAAATCCCTAGCTTTTCGCATACGAACAGACGCTAGATACTCTACATAACTTGTATTCAGATATTCTTTCATCAATTTAGAAAAATAAAAGGAACTAAATCCTATCATCTCAGCTGCTTGTTTGAGGGAAATATCTTCCCTATAATGCGCTTCAAGATAGTCTTTTATCTTTTGAATCAAAACTTGATTCTTATCCTTTCTATTTTCTATAATGTCTTCTGCATAGCTAAAAAACCTTTGAAAAAAAGAAACCATATCCACATCTTGAAAAATTCTTTCAGATAGCTGGTCGGCATAAGGCATCATCACATCCTCCGAAAATCTCCTCAGCGTTCGTTTAACGATGGCATATAGCCCCCTAGCTTCCCGATTAAATGCATTACCGCTGTATAGTCTGCGCAAAACTTTTGCTATTTGCACAATATGACCTCTGGCTTCTTCAAAATGATGTTTTTCTAAAGCGGCTATAAGCTGTTCCTCTAATTCATAGGGATAACCATTTTGCCCCGCTCCCTGCTTATCTAGCTGCGTTTGTTCTGATAAATACAAAGCCATGGGCAGGTGAGAAGGTTCCTTAATCAGTTCACTTCTCGTATAGTCCACCTTCATATGCATCTGAGCCATAGCTTCATCCATCATATCCTGAACCTCTACAAGAATAGTTGCTTCTCTCATACTTTCATGATCATTCTGTCCTCTTCTTGATTCTAAGAATAAAAGCTGCATACAGTCATCCACCGCCCCAATAATACATAGGATTCCTTTTTTCTCACTTTGTCTGCTGACCTTATCTAAGAATCGTGTACGCATAAAATTCTTCTCAATAATACCACTGGTTTTATACTGCGTAATGGTTGTAAAATCCAACGTCACTGCCATTGCACAGACAAAGGAAATGTCCATAACCTTCAAATATTGTTCAATACTTTCTAACGAGGTATTATAATTTTTCAAACTTTTCATGAACTCCAGCTGAAAACCTCTTGTAATCTGCTCAAATTTAAATTCTAGTTCTTTATTCTGGTATTGCCACTTCTCTGCCTTAATCATTTTTTCCGTAAGTGTCTCTATTAAGCTCCATACTTTTTCCATTTCTACGGGCTTCAGTAATAGCTCTGCTGCTTGAAGCGCAATGGCATCTTTGGCATAATCAAAATAATCATAGGCCGTAATAAACACAATGCTTACCTCCGGCGAAAACTCACGTATTTTTTTAGCAGCTTCAATACCTGAGCAAAAGGGCATCTTAATGTCCATAAAAATCACATGAGGCAAAAAGGTTTTTGCTTCTTCAATAGCCTGTAGGCCATTTGCCGCTTCCCGTATCTCGTATAATTCTCCAAATTTTCTTTGGACGATCGTTTTCATCGCTTCTCTTTCTATATATTCATTATCTGCAATTAGTAAACGAAACATTGTTTTTCCTCTTTTACTCTAAAATGATTTGAATGGTAAAAATAGTTCCCTTTCTCGAAGAACTTCTCACGTAATACTTTACCCTATTTTCAAAAACTAGGTTCAAGCGATACCCCACATTCTCGATGCCTATATGTGCCTGATCCCCAAAATCTACATCATGAACCCTAAGTTTTTTTCTAACGCTGTCTATTTCCTCTTTTGTCATGCCTTTCCCATTATCATAGATACTTAAATACAAACTCCGATTTCTCTCTTTAATTCTAATATCAATTCGCCCCTGCTCAACTTGATCTTCTATTCCATGTTTGAAGGCATTCTCTACAATAGGCTGTAGTGTAAAAACGGGAATCTTTATTTCCTTGGTTTTTACATCACACTGAATACTGTAAAGGAATTGTTCGCCCATTCTAGCTTTTAATATATATAAATACTGTGAAATCATGTCCAATTCTTCTTCTAAAGGCACATTACTTTTAACTTTTTTAAGATAATGACGCATAAATTTTGATAGAGCTATCATTAAAGCATAGGCCTGATCTGCATTTTCTAAGAGCGCAGTCATAGAAATAACATTTAATGTGTTGAATAAAAAATGAGGGTTAATCTGTGTCTGCAATCCCTGAAGCTGCGATTCTTTTAATAATTCCCGCACCTTCATTTTCTCCAGCTTTTCTTCTGATAAACGCAGTTCTAATTTAACCTTTTCTTCCGCCTTTCCATTAAGCTCATAAATCGTATCCAGCAATTGATTGAAGTTACTCGTTAATTCCTGAATTTCTTTAGGCCCTGCCATGGACATGATTTCATGCTTTTCACTACCTTTAGCTATCTTTTTTGTCATAGAGGCTATGCGCTTAATAAGTCCCGTCACATAATTAGAAAAAAAGATACAGAAACTTATACTTGCCACTACTACTATACAGACGAAAAAGATAATAAGGTTCTTTAATCTCTTGTTGTTTTGCGATGCCTTCTCAATGAACTCCCGGTTTTCTTCTACACTAAGCCTCAATATTTCTTGTAGATAGGTAGTGATACGGGACAAAATATCCAATGATTCCATATAAATCACATAATAGGAACTGTCTGCCTCTACTTGATCGGTTCCGTTATCCTCAAACTTTCTAAGCCAGATTACTTCTTCCACGTGATTTTCAAATCTTTTTAATAGGTATCGGGTTACCCTAATTCTTACGTTAGAATCCACAGATACCGAACTCAATTCAACTGCCTTGAGCAATTCATAGGATTCTGTAATCTGCTGTCTTAGATTCATCTTGGCTTCTTCATCTAATGTCTTAACAACTTGATATAAATACTTCCCATTTTCTTCTTGTATCTGATATAACTTATTGATTTTAAAAATATAATTCATATATTCTGAATCATTTTGTAATGCCTTAGCATTCCAGTGTAATACAAAAAAGGCAATACCTCCAATCATGCAGCTCATCAAAACAGAAAAGAAAATCAGTTGCACACGTATGGAGACACTTTTCATTAAATCAATCATTCTTCTCATACTGTACTCCTAACTTTGCGTCACTGTAAATAAAATCTCCAGATGATGTTTATCCTGTATTTTGACTTGAATCCTATTTTCACCAAAATTTTTTGTCCACCGCTCTTCCGCTGCTGGGATGGAATCATACAACCCTTGCTTTGCCTTTTGAGCCTTTGAATAAATCTTTTCAAAATACTCACCGCCTGTGAACAGCAGGCCAAAAACAGTATGGCCCTCCATCCCCTCAGCAGTTACTGTGACTTGAAGGCTATCTCTTGTTTCGTTTTCAAGGCTCTCTAAAATAACACTCAAATACCCCATTATCCCATAGTGAGGGATGAAGAGCGATTTGGTGTCTGCTGACTGGCTCATTTCAAAATGAAATGTTTTATGCCATTTACTTTGATAGAACTCACAAAGTGTTTTTATAACCTCAAATTCTGAACTTGCAATCACTATATTTCCTTCGTGGCTCCATCTGTATTTTAAGATTTTTGAATAACTGCGTAGCATTTTCTCCGTCTCAAAAGCGTTTTCCAAGATGGCCATACGTGAAATACTATTGAGTTCTTTTAATAGTGACCCTAACCATAGCTCCATACTTTACTTCCCGCCTATATACTATTTTATCATTTCATTTTATCATATCATAAAACAAAAATCCTCTCAATTTATAAAAGCAACTGCCTTACAGCCCATTATTCCTCAATACACTATTCTATATTCTATGATTATCATCTTCACAAATTGAACCCAATTAAAAATAGACAAAGCCAAAAGCTTTGTCTATCAATATGTTAACCAAATCTATACGCCGAGTTCTGTATTAAACAGTCATCTATCTACGCCTATAGTTACCTATAGGCTTTAGCGACCTACCCAAAGACATAGCACCTCGCCTTTCCATCCTTGCCTATCCTAAAATAGGTGGTCTATTTCTGTTGCACTTTCCTTAGAGTTGCCTCCACTGGGCGTTATCCAGCACCTTGCTCTCGGGAGCTCGGACGTTCCTCAAGTACTTCCTTTCGGAGCTGTACGTGCGACTGTCTGACTTACTTAACAACTTATATACAATAGCATATTTCTCTTATTCTGTCAATTTTCAAAAAGAACTTCCTCCAAGAAATTCTCTAATGAGCGAATTCGTTGGAATACCAGAAGTATCTATCGTTAAGAAATACTCCAAAAACTTAAGGATACGTTTAGCCTCTGTATAATACGGCGAAGACCTGTCAATTCGAAACAATAACGGCTCTGCTTTTTGTTTAAGAACCGACAATTCATAAATAAGAACAGAGTTAAACATCACATCGGCTTCTTCCTGAAATGGGAATATATTTTTATTTTCTCCCCGTCTTACCGAAGCCCATAAAGCAATTGTTTTCTCTGGCGGTATTGCTCTATACTGATTATCTCTTACCATACGCCTGATAAGCCTTGTATCCGTGGTTGGAATTCTATTGTGATAATCTATATTAAGCTGAGTCAAGCAACTTATATAGATCTTAAATTTATTATCTTTTGAAATAGCGTAACTTAGTTTTTCATTGAGACCATGAATACCCTCTACCACCAATAGGTCTTCTTGCTCTAACTTGATTTTATGTCCTTTATATTCTCTCTGACCTGTTACAAAGTTAAAGCTGGGTATTTCTACCTCTTCCCCATTTATCAGACGATTAACATGCTCATTAAACAGCTGTATATCTATTGCCTCTAAGGCCTCAAAGTCATAACTTCCAGTTTCATCCCTTGGTGTCAATTCTCGGTCCACAAAATAGTCATCAATGGAAATAACATGAGGTGTCATACCATTGACTCTAAGCTGTATACATAGCCGCTTAGCAAAGGTCGTCTTTCCAGAAGAGGAAGGACCTGCAATCAACACCAATTTAATACGATCTCTGTCCAATATTTTATCTGCAATCTCAGCTATTTTCTTTTCGTGTAATGCTTCAGATATTTTAATAAGATCTTCAGTTTTGCCTCTGCAGATGGTATCATTTAATGCCCCTACAATATCAACGCCCATAATTCTTGCCCATTTTTCGGACTCTCTGAAAACTTGTGACAGCTGAGCTTGCGGCAAAAACTCTGCTAGATTTGTTGGGTTTTGCTCGTTTGGGAACTGAAGTATAAAGCCATGGGCATAAGGAATAAGTTTGAAAAGTGAGAGGTGTTTGGTATTTGTAACCATATAACCATAAAAATAATCTTTGATTTGATCTAGACAATATAAATTAACTGTAGAGGTACGCCTATATTTAAACAGACTTGTCTTATCTGGTCTGTTCTCTCTGGCAAAAAGCTTAAGTGCCTCATCAACCGAAAGAATTTCTTTCGTAATAGGAAGTTCCTCTTTAACCATTTTGCTCATTTCTTGTTCTATGTGATAGATATTTTCAGCCGTACATAAGTTCTCATCTTTAAACTCACAAAAACAACCTCCGGCTGTATGATGATTCACTAATATATTACAGTTCGGAAACACCCTCTTTGCCGCAGCAATCATCAAAAAGGTCACACTTCTTTGATAAACTCTCATGCCATCCTTATGACTCAAATCTATAAATTCAAGATCTTCAAGATCTTCACTGATGATGCTGGTTAATTCTTTGAAGTGGTTACCGGCTTTAGCTAACATAATAGGAAAAGGATAATTGTGCTTGACCTTTTCAGCTATATCATAAAAGGAAACTTGGGTGTCAACCTGTATCTTTGTACCATCTTTAAGAGCTATCTTGATATCTGGTTCCATATAACACTCCTTTCTTATTGAATCTTTATGGTCTCACCATCAACTTGCGAACAGCTTATTTCTAGACCTGTTAATTGGGCGCTCATTTGAGCTGCCAAAGACTTCATGGCACTATGCTCTGAAGCATAGTGCCCTATATCAATCACAGTGAGACCTAATGCACAAGCTTCCTGGGCTTCATGAAATTTGAGATCTCCAGTAATGTACAGCTCTGCTACCTTGCTGGCGCTTTTGATGAACTCTGCTCCGCTGCCAGAACATATCGCTATATGCTTAACCGTTTGATTTTTAAAGGGTGTCACCCGCACATATGATAACCCAAATATTTTCTTAAGCCTTATGATAAATGACTCTATGGATAACTCTTGTTCAAGCTGTCCATACCGCCCGAACCCACTAATCTTAGACATGTTCTCTAGTTTATAAATATCAAAAGCAGGCTCTTCATAAGGATGGACTTGCTTTATAGTATCTAATACAGTCCTTATATTCTTTTCACGGATGACGCATTCAATTTTTCTTTCTTCAACGTGCTCTAAACGTCCTGTTTCACCCAAATAAGGCATGCTTCCTTCAAGTGGTATAAAAGTGCCCTCTCCTTGGCTCGTAAATGTACACCCCTTATAATGACCTATGGAACAAATATTATGATCAACAAGCGCCTGCCTGACTACTTCCCAGTGACTTTCTGGAACATACACAGCTATTTTATAGACATTCTCAATATAGGTTGGATGCAGCACCCTCGTATTGACTATACCGATTTTATCACATAGGAGATCATTAATACCGCCATGTACACTATCATAATTAGTATGCATCGCATAAACAGAAATATTACTGCAAATAAGTTTTTTAATGAGACGGCCCTTAGGTGTCTCAAAATCAATTTGATGTATGGGCTTAAAAAACAAAGGATGATGGGTAATAATACACTCTGCATTATTTTGAATGGCTTCTTCTATCACCTCTTCATTGATATCCAAAGCACATAATACTTTGTTAATTTCTTGACTTGTGCTCCCTATCATGAGTCCTACATTGTCCCACTTTTCAGCAAGCTCTAGGGGGGCGATATTTTCTAATGTTTTGATGATATCGCTTAAAAGATACATGCCATAACCTCACTATGCATTTCAATTTCTTTCTTCAGCTCTTCTTTCCGCTTCTTTGTATGTTGGGAATATCCCTGCTGAAGATGACCTTCTATTTCTTGGAGCTTTTGTTGTTTTTGCTGCATCCACACTTTAAATAACGCTGCTTTTTTATTAATCAATACTTTGCCATAAACATAGTCGTATTCATGGTCATATTTTTCATTACCTAGAACAGCCGTGATGACGGTATAATATTTTTCATCATCTTGTATAAATACTTCATCTTCTATCTTAAATCCTATATGGTGCAAGAACTTTCTGACCTGAGTAATGTCTTGCTGTGGTTGCAAAATAAGCTTTTTTGCACTTTTAACCAATTCCAGACTGTTCTGCAAGATATCAATCATCAAATAGCCTCCCATACCAGCTATTATAATAGTATCAGCCTCTCCACATTTCACACCCTGTAATCCATTGGTAAGCTTTAGTTCAATATTCTCTACCTTATGTAGCTGCATATTTAGTTTTGCCTTTTTCAGAGGTCCATTGTTAATATCTGTGGCTATACAAGTCTTGATAAAGCTGTTTTTAATAAGATAGATAGGAATATAAGCATGATCCGTTCCAACATCAACTACTTTGCTGCCTTTTGGAACGCACTCAGCTATTGTAGCTAATCTATGAGACAATTGCACACTAACACCTCTTTATTTCATTTTTTAACTAAGCAGTTCTTTAACTATAGAAAAGAGAAGTTGATTAATCAACTTCTATTCTAAGTAATCTTTAAGTTTTTTACTTCTGCTTGGATGCCTTAACTTTCTAAGGGCCTTAGCTTCTATTTGTCTAATTCTTTCTCTCGTTACGTTAAACTCTTTCCCTACCTCTTCAAGGGTTCTTGCTCTGCCGTCATCAAGTCCAAATCTTAATCTCAGTACTTTTTGTTCTCTTTCAGTCAGGGTATCAAGTACTTCGATAAGTTGTTCTTTTAGTAGTGTAAAAGCGGCTGCCTCAGCTGGTACCGGTATATCCTCATCTGGAATAAAGTCTCCTAAGTGACTATCCTCTTCTTCACCGATAGGGGTCTCCAGTGATACCGGTTCTTGAGAAATCTTCATGATCTCACGGACTTTAGCCACTGTCATCTCCATCTCCTTGGCAATTTCTTCAGGCTGTGGGTCTCGTCCCAACTCTTGAAGGAGCTGTCTTGATACTCTCATCAGTTTGTTGATTGTCTCTACCATATGAACTGGAATACGAATCGTACGGGCCTGATCAGCAATAGCCCTTGTAATAGCTTGTCTAATCCACCATGTCGCATAGGTACTGAATTTGTAGCCTTTTGTATAATCAAATTTTTC
>JAQSYC010000005.1 GCA_029256345.1 Clostridia bacterium
CTAACTGTATGGGCAGCTGCAAAAACCCGTAGGACCATCGCCGAAGCTATAGAAAAAAAGAGTATAACCAGTACAAATTCTACTAAAAACCCATGGTAACGTGACACCGCCTTCTCTTTCATTATCCCCTTCCTTCCCTTTAACTTTATATGATCCTTAGGTGCCTATTCACTTCTTAAGCTGATAACAAGTTCCAGTGTTTTACCCAAATGATCTGCAGCTTCAAATCTCAGCAAATCTTTCTGTAGTTTCTCCATCTTTAACCCTTGTACGGCTATCAAGCTCATGCCATCTGCAAGAGTGATAGGGGTTGCTCTTTCAATATATGCTTCGCACAGTTTTCCTTCATATTCATAAATCCATGTCTCATAATCTATACCCGCTAGCTTTTGACTGAGTACAAGCACAGCTCTTCCTTCTTTAAGTTCAATAGATACTTGTCCCCTTTGATCTGCCCCTCTTACTTGAGTCGCTATATAAGAAAGAGGAGTCCGTCTCTCAAAATTACTCTCCATATCCCATGTTATTTTACGATATACATCCGCTCCTATCAGTACCCATATCAATGCTGATCCAACAAATACGACAAGCAGTCCTAATATAAATAAACTATTTGCTGTGACTTTCAAGTCTATTCACCTCCTGTTTTTTCAATAATATAGATATCAGGCATCATGTTAGACGCGAAAACCTCGTAGTGTATGCTATACTGTTGATGATTGATTAGGATACCGTAATTTTCTTCTAAATACTTGATATCCGGTGGGTACATCCCTTCTATAGCATAACACTGCACAGCCGCACGCTTTATAGCTTTTTGAAGAAAAACCGTCTGTTCCCGTCTCGTTTCCTTCAAAGTACTTTGAACCCCCATATAAACTAAACTTATAATTATCACAAAAAATAGAATGGGTAAAACGCTTCCTTTTATATGCTCATGACTCATTTGCATTCTCCTATCTAACCTATAGATGACATAATCCCCATCAGCGGCAGCATAACTGATAGCAGAATGCTACCTACAAGGATTGCTAAAACACCTACGAATATAGGCTCTATCATCTCGACCCCTTTAGTCAGTGCTTTTTGTACTTCTTCGTCATAATGATCTGCTACTTAATGATCTGCTACTTGCTTCATGACCTCATCTATATTCCCCGTTTTCATACCTATACTTAACATCCGTATTGTCAGCTTAGGAAACATCTCAGTTTGTGAAAGTGCATTTACAAAAGAACTCCCCTCTTGAATTTTTATTTCACAATGCTCGATTTTTAGCTTAAGCTTTTTATTTTCTATAAATTTTGAAGCTAGTTTAAGTGCTTCTTCCGTCTCTATCCCACTTGCCATCATCAGTGCCATGGCGGCCAGAAACCGGGTTTTTGCAATCTTTTCAGTGATTTTCAGCCTACTCATAAGTCGCTGTGTCATCGATCTTCCCTTCGGCGCTTTAAATATAAGCTTCACACTTAAGGTTACAGCAATCACGGTTGCTATAACCCCATAAACATACTCCCCCATTATCCTTCCAAATTCCATAAAACCTTTTGCAAATCCGGATATTTCTCCTCCTAAACTATTAAAGACCTCCTGGAAAATTGGCAGTACCTTTATAGATAGTATCAGCATAACACCCAACATCATCGTACTTAAAATAAGTGGATAAAAAACAGCACTTTTAATACTCTGATTCAAATACACTTCTCTTTCATAGTACTCCCAAAGTCCCCTCACAACCTCTTCTAGCCGACCCGACTTAGTGCCGACCCGAACCATATCCACCATGTAGGCAGGAAAACTTCCTTCAGTCTCCAGTGCCACATCCAGTGTTTTGCCTGCTATCAATACTTCCTCCAGTACCATCAGCTTGTTTTTTACCACTCCTGGCTGGGCATCTTCTCTCATCATAGAAATCCCTTCATGTAAAACGATACCTGATTTTAAGATGAGGGCTAACTGCATACAAAATATAGATAAATCCTTATCTTCCATATGAATCCCCTTTATATGTAATAAGTTATTTGGTGTTTCCCTATGCTACTTTTTTACTCTACTAGTTCTCCTATAACAATCAATCGGTGAGTGGCTCTATAAATCGGATGACAGGTAATCAGCGTAACCTTCTTTTTATCCTTCGGCTGCTCAAGAATAGATAAATCTTCTGGATTTATGATGTTAACGGCACTTACTTTATAAGTATAACGTTCTTCTCCTACTTCTAAAAAAATCTCATCCCCTAGCTTAACTTCATTTAATCTATTAAATATTTGTCCAAAAGTATAGTTCCTATGACCTGCAAGCGCACAATTTCCTATTTCTCCCGGAAGTGCTGTCCCCTTCATATGCCCCGCACCAAGCTCTAGCGTCTTCTTACCGACTCCTTCTATTAAAAGCAGATCCACTTTTATTTGAGGTATTTTGATTCTTCCCAGTATATCTCCCTCTTCTCTATCCTGTACTTTCTCAATCTCTTTTGGCTTTTCATCTTCTGAAGGTATGATACCTTGTCCTATTGTGTCACTTTCAATTTTTTCCGTTGGTAGGCTTTCCTGCTGCAATTCCTGCAAATAAGCTTCATAAAGTTTTTTCCCTTCGTAATAAGTATAAAGTGACCCTAAAATTGGAATCAGTAAGATGCCGATTCCTAAAGCCATCATCAATTGACCTATTTGTCTTCTCATTTTATCAAGGCTCCATTTTTAATATTCATTGATTTTTTGATAATCTTTTTCTGCTTTAATCATCTTAATCTTAGGTTTACTTTTAATTACCTGCAAATCATAAGTTGTATCTATAACGACCCACTCCTTCTGACCGCTGTCATAAACTTCATTCCAAGCATGATAGCCCTCCGCATTGGGTGTGTACCCTTTGATAAGTTTAGCCGGAATACCTTGACTGCGCAGCATAGCCGCATAAAGAGAGGAAAAATCATAACAAATCCCCGTCTTTTGTAAATAGGTCCTATCAATGACCGGCAAATAGGTTGATGGCAGTGTTGCTAATTTATTGTAATCATAAGTATAGCTGCCCACCATATAACTATATAGCACTTTGGCCTTTTCCAGTAAATCCTTAGTCTCTTTTGTAAGTACCACCGCATGTTTAACCGCTTTCATATCAACCGTCCAGTTAATATTTTGAATAGCATTCAGAAAGACGATGTTTTCCTTTTGCAGCTTAACCTCTGCTGTTTGAGCGGCAACGATTCGATAGGTGTTTCCAACTGTATTTTCTAAAATCTTTATTTTATAAACCCCATCCCCTAATTGCAAAGGGAAACTTTCATTTTCCCCTTTAGAATTGATATCATACGTATATTTTTTGTCATCCTTTTCTATCGTTACCTTGGCCCGCTTATCTAGTGTTCCTTGATAAGTAATATGTATAACCCCTTGAGAAAGATCCTTTAAATCAAAATATTCTATTTGAGCACCATAGCAGCCTACGAATAACCCACACACAATATAGACTGCTGCACTCCAATGAATAAACGTTTTATTTTTTATCACACTGCCACCTCTTAATACTCTATATATTCATACTATTATGATAACAAGTTTTGAGTGGTTTTTAAAGGGGTGAGGCAATGATATCTTCTTCTGTTTGCTCATTTTGCTTAATGACTCCTTCCCTTACTATTTTCTCTTCTTCTTTTATTTCAAAAATGTAAAGGTTATTCTGTTCTTTAACATAAAACTTAGTCTTATCTAAAAGATTATCTTGTTGCTGGTAAAAAACAGGTTTTTCTATTTCATCTGCTATCTTAATCAAATCTTCTATAGTGTTCACCCTATAAATCTCCAGTCCCTCTGATATCCTCATTTGATCCACTACCACCATGCGGCTGCCATGTTCATTAAGTATTTTTTTAATTTTATTCTTTTTTAAATCTTCTGCGTTAAGGACTCCCGTAAAAATCAATATCCCTATCACACTTAACACACTCATTCCTATCAATCCACTACATATAATAATCCAGTCTTTGTTAACTTTCGTTGGTATTTTAGTCACTTCCTCAACTACATCACTTTTCTGCGTTGCACCTTCTTTAGTGATATTAAAATACCCATTATTGAGCGGTATAGTGATCGCCGTCTGAAGCGCATCATTTAATCCTCCTTTAGGAATGGCCATCGTTTGACTACCTATAAGCCTGACTACAAGTTCCACGCTCAGATTAACCTTTGACGCTTCCAGTACAGACTGTGCAAATCTATTGTATTCTGGAAAATTAATTTTCACTTCTTTTTTAAGACTATGTTTATCTGATGTCTTATTGAAATGCTCCTCGGGCACAATCTCAAATTCTTTTTGCCATATGATTTGCTTTTGTTCCTCTTTAGTTGTATACCCTCTGACCTCTGCCTCAATCCTATAATCCCCTTCTATATCTACACTTCCACTGCCTGTAAAATGACTGGCAAAATCCGCCGTTATGTAATCTACAAATTCCGTTAAATACATTTGTCCTTCTGCTAGTTCCTCTTCTTCATATAAGATATTCGGTTTGACATGTACTTTGTAGCTGACATCTGAGTTAAGACTATATTCATAAATTGTCTTTTTCTCTTCTCTTGTATGTTCACTTTGATATTCTTTGACTATCAAAAAAGCTGCTGCTATCCCCAATACCCCTGCAGCTCCTATTAAAGCCGTTCTGAAATACTTATTAATTCTTACCTTTTTCATCTTCATACGCACTCCCCTTTTCTTATCTCTAAACGCCAAGGAAAAGGGTCACCTGTTTGGATGCCCTTCCCCATTAAATTTACTTATTCTTCTTTTTTCCCTTTTCTATAAATGCTAATGCCCCCACCTAACATCGTTAGACCTACGGCATAAACAAACAATGCCGCCACGCCTCCCGTTTTTGGCAGTCTTGCATCTCCTCCAGGAATCGTTTCATCTACAACTTCTATATTCGTCTCATCTGTTATTTCTGTTGTCACCGGACCAGCAGGCAGGAGCTCATCTATTATTTCTGTTGGCTCTTCTGGAACTATTGTCTCTACTGGGGTATCCGGCCTACCGCTATTAGAACCACCACCACCGCTGCCACCACCTGTACCAGGGTCAGCTACATCTTGTTCATAAATGATTTCAATCAAAAAACTTGCTGTTGTATTTTCAAATTCAGTAACTTCTGGTGAAAGCCCCATCTTAAGTCTAAATACTCTCGTTTCATTCTTTTCCAGTTTACCATCTTCATGTACATTAATGAGATATTTCTTATATTCATCTTGTTTCAGTTCTTTACCTTGCTCATCATAAAATACTAGGTTTTCATAAAGTTTCTGACTATCATTATTATTAGGTTTTATTTCTATTGATGTAAGTTTGATATTATTTCCTAAGTTTTTAATCGTTGAATCAACTGTAAAATATGCTCCGGGGTACAAATTCCCCACTTCTACTAATACTACCCCACTTTTTACATCATCAGTTCTGACATTAAGTTCCACATATTCAGACTTTTCCCCTGCCTGACTCTCTATCTGTACTGCATAGTCTGCTGTACTTGCCACACCTTCCACTGTCACTGCCGCTGCATAAGCTACTTGCAATAGAATAGCGGACAGGATTAATGTGAGCCCTATCCATTTACTTTTCCTTCTTTTCATTTTTACCACTCCTCACAACCTCCGTACCTATTTAAAATGCTACCTCATCTATACTATCAGCGCCCCTGCTTTTAAAAATCAAAGTCGGCCATCCAACTTTGGGAATAACTCTTTTGAGAATACCTTTTATATCTTCCACCTTTACAATTTGACGGTCTATTGCTGAATTATTATCTCCCTTTGTACGATAACCCAAACTCGCGTCTTCTTGTAAAACTTCTACAATCCTATGAGTAATAAGAATATCTTCTCTTCTGAACTGTATGACATCTCCTACATCTAGGATTTTTATATCTTCTAAATCTTTTACTTTTTCTATTAGTATGACATCTCCTGGCTTAATCAAAGGTTCCATACTTCCTGTAGCGATCACCGAGGGATAAACCGTGAAAACACCTGCTACAAACCATATAAACAAGATAGAACCTACTGCTTGCGGTACCCATTGCCATAGTTTTTCTTGTTTTTCTTTATAGCTCTTAACTTTTTTATTCATTTTCAGATAAGCGTTTGTAACATAAATAAGGCAAACTATAGGAATCATCATACCTACTACGCCCTTACCCAACCAATTCATAGCTGGCAGAATAGGCGAAAGCCACATAGCCCCTTCTATAATGCCTAAATAAATAATCGAAGCTAACTTGCCACCATATAATACTAAATAGGTGGCTAGTAAATTATTACATAACTCCGGAAGTACCGTTTCCGCACAAAAAATAGTTAAACTTTCTAAATCTCCTAAACTCATAAATTTGGAAATTCTTATATCTGTTAATGTCATTAACAAGACAATAAATCCTAGCAACCATTTATTCGATTTCCTCATAAAACTACCAATCATATAAGCTCTGATGCTTTCTCTTCCAATTAAAGTTGACCCTATTACCAAAACATTCGTTAATATTCCTATTAAAGTATGGCTATAAGGACTCTTTCCAAAACCTTGTATGACACCACCCAATATTTGCATACTTATATAAATAATTCCGCAGTTAAATGCCCAAGCATAAACCGTCGATTGGTAGCGCACCTTATCTACTAAATGAATCTTAGGAAGCTTATATTGAATTAAAAAAGCTAATATAATCAAATAACCCGGTTTTATCCAATAATTAAATATACTACTGCCCATCCTATTAACTATCAAAGAATTTTCGATGCCATATAAAATGATTAGCATTAGCCCTAAAAAAATAGTTATTTTCTTATATTTACTATTTTTAATCTCTCCTAACATAATCTTTCCTTCCTACTGTATCATTTTATTTTAATTATTCTTTCTGTAAGCTACTGTCTTGCGAACTACTGCCATTTTGTGAATCACCACTATCTCGTGTCTCACTATTATCTTGTGAACCACTATTATCTTGCGAATTATTATTATCTTGTAACCCATTATCATCTTGTGAATTACTACTGTCTTTTGAACCACTGTTATCCTGCAAATTATTTTCTATCGGATTCAAGACTTGAGTTTCTTCTTCATTAACAGGTTTTGTTACTTCTGCACTAATTCCCGCACCGACATCCAGCATACCTTCTGGATTTATTTCTATTGCCTCTATCAAGTTGACTGCATAAAACTTTTTATAAGGATATTCCCATCCCTCTTCACCATCTGGAAGACCATCTTGTTTAAAATCTAATTCAACTTTTATATAAGTACCGCTGGCTGTATCTAAGATTGTCTTCAGTTCAGCCGTTTTTATTTTAATTTTAATTTCAAATTTATTTTCCCTTTTTTGAATACTTGGTTCCCCTGATATGATATTTCCCAGTAGCACCCCTTCTTCATCAGCATTCTCACCAACAGTATCTACAAGGTAAATCTTACAATCTTTTGACTCACATTTTAAAGGAATTCCTGATTCGTTGCCTGCTTCATTATTTATTTCAACATCAAAATAAATCTCTTCTTCTGGATTACTTGTATCGATACTTATCGTCTCAACAGTATCGGCTGCAGTTGTTCTCATGAGTCCCTTTCCCCTCTGATCTCCTAATACTATTTTGGGGACATTTACCTGGGCTTCTATAATATTGACGTCCGACCAATACCCATAGCCTACGCCTAACAAGCTGGTTGTAATCATCACTACAGCTATCACTCTATAAGATTGCCTAAATCTTGAACTAAATTTTTTGATGCGCATTCTGTTCCTCCTTCCCTTAATCATTTATAAGTTACTGCTGATTATGCTGATTGAATGATACTTTTAAATCAAACTGTACTCTGCTTCCTTCGCATAGATTGCGTTTATCTTTTTTATCATATTTTACATTTACCAATTTGATTTTAAAATCCTCAAAGATTATTGACTGACTTGGCTCCATATTCCAGCCAATAATATGATTTCTAAGATTGTCTTCCATATTATTAACCGTTACATTTCTCCCTTCAATACTGTACTTATATTCTTTTGTAGATTCATTACCTTCCTCAGATACCTGATTACCTTCCTGATCTATCACTTTAACCGTACCTGTTACCTGGAGATGGTCAAATATATCTTCCTTGTTTAAGTAATCACTTTCTACACTCTTACTAATTTCTATATCCGCTACTTGAGCTGGTATACTTCCTTGATTTTTGAACTTAGCTGTAAAGTTATAGTATTGGTACGGATACAAATCATTAATGACATAAGAAAAACCTTCTATTCCTGTTTCCGTATTCTTATTCATTTTTGTTATAATATCATTTCCATACTTCCCTTTGGTCTTAATCTCTCCTTCATCTCCAACTATCTTAAACTCACCAGTAGACACTACTCCTTTAATTTCCAAACCATCCGACCACCACGCATATCCCGTTCCTAAGAAAGCACTGCTAGCTATTAAGATGGTTGCCAAGAACTTTTTCTTCTTCATTATAGCTCTCCCCTTAGACTTTATATTCATTTAATAAACTCATTTTCATAGTTTCTCTTCTACTATTGTATGACCCCTAATATTTTCTTACATGACCTATAAGTATACTTTTATATACTACTAAAGTAGTATATAAAACAAAAAGATGGCTCTCTCTTCCAAGAACCATCCTTCTATTTAAACTTCTGCGCTCTCTATCTCATCATATTCTAATCTAAATTGAGCTTCCCTATAAATTATTCTGCAGATTTTTCTACTGCTTTTAGCGCATTATGTTGAATCCAATTAATCTCTATGTCAAAACTTTCCTCCACAATATCGTTAGCTGCATAATCGCTTTCAAAACTTTCAACTGCTCCTGGCAAAATGAAAATAAGTGTAGTTTTTAGAGTATCCTCTGGCTCTAATTTTGTGTTCTCATAGAGATCTGCCAATACACCAGCTATTTCGCTCACTGGCCTTTGCCCTGCTAAAAGTTCGTCTGTTACACTATCAATTTCGCCTGACACAGCTACTACTTGCATTGCTTCTTCAAGATCATTCATATCTGGTGTTGATAGAATTTCATCTATAATCGCTGGAATAGTTCCTACATTTTGAATTTCGAAAGTTGTAGCAGCAAAGCTTCCTGGATAGAAGTTTTTCACATTAATTGTTATACCCTTTTCAGATGCTGTTGCTTTAGCTTCAGTGATATATCCAGCTGATCCTAAATCCCCTTTTGCAGTGATATCCGTTGCAACCTCTTCACCAGCTTTTATTCCCGGTATTTCTTCAAATTGTTGGGTATCAGTAAACCAACTATTTGCATATTCATGACGGTGAGTTAATCCTAGCTCTTTGCCTTGCTTCCAGTTATGACTAGGTCTGCTTCCATCTTTCACGTAACAATACCAAGTCCCTCTATTGGGCCCTGAACTCTTACTAATTGAAAATAAATGATCTTTGGGCTTTTCACCTGATTTTATTTCTTTAGTTTCATTTAATTCACCTGTTATGCCTTCTGTTTGGCCTTCTGTATATACAACCTTTAATTCACCTGTTGATACTGTGGTTTTCACAGTTAACTGATCTGTCCAATATGCATACCCTGTACCAAGGAGTGCCATTGACGCTACTAGAACCCCTACTAATAATTTAGATTTCTTCATTTTTTAATCTCCCCTTATTTGATTTTTATACAAATGACTATACTATGATGTTATTATAGGTCACCCCCCTCTTCCTTACATTACCAATTTGTATAATGTAGTCTACTACTTTAGTGCCATATTTATTTAAAATGACCGACGCCAACATTCCATTAAGAGATACTGTATGATGAACTAAAAAAAGACCCATCAGGTCTTTTCTAGTGCTTATCTCATTATTTCAAGTCATCTTTTCTGCGCATCTGCCTTGTTGCAAATAGTGCTGCTTCTGTACGATGGGTCATCCCAAGCTTACTGAGCAAACTGCTAATGTGTTTTTTAACTGTATTTTCTGATATAAAAAGCTTCTCTGCAATTTGTGTATTGGTAAATCCTTTTCCGAGTTCAACAAGCACTTCATATTCTCGATCCGTTAGGGACTCCTGAAGAGGATTAGAGTCGTTTGCCTGAGTTTCTGCCTCTATCCCGCTATCATAAAACTTTTTTCCTCGGATGATGCATTTGAGACCATAAAGAATATCTTCCACACTTGAATCTTTCAAAATATAGCCTTCTACCTGTAGCTCTTTAGCTCTTATAAAATCTCCCTTTCTGGAAGAAGAGGTTAAAATAACAAATTTACTTAAGATATCTTCTTTTCTTGCTTTGACTATCAGCTCTAACCCATTTTCTTTATTCGCTAAATTAATATCCAGAAGTGTAATATCCGGTCTAAAAAGGCGTAGAGCCTTCATTCCCTCTTCTATATTAGAAGCTTCCTCAATCTTCTGAAAACACTTTTCTATTCCCAAGCTAACAAGAAGCCCTTTTCTCACAATATCATGATCATCCACAATTAATAGTTTCATACTATTTCCTTCCTCAAGTAATCTGGCTCCCTGTTCCATACATTCATTTCCAATATCGTCCCTTGAGAAGTATTTGAGTTAATTGTCATATATCCCCCCATTAAAGCTGCTAGATACTGCATGTTTCTTATGCCCAACCCCATCGCTTCTTTCTTTTTTGCTTCCTGCAGATTAAATCCTATACCATTATCTTTGATACTCACTTGTATTTCCCTATAGTTAATACAAAGGGTTATTTCAATCAGGCTTGCTTTGCCATGTTTAATCCCATTAGCAGTTCCCTCGCATATAATCCTATAGAGAGAAGTCTGTTCTTTGGTTGTGAGTTGCCTGCAATCCCCTTTTACCTCTAGTACTATTTTTATATTATGTAGATCCTGCATTTCTTGAATATAACTATCTATCTTATCTCTCAAGCTATTCGTTCCGCCTTTATCCGAACTAAGTCCATATATTGTTTTTCTTAGCTCTGTCATCGCATGATTAATACTGTTTCTATTTGTATTAAGTTCATTTATAATCTGCATTTTTTCTTTTTCCTCAATGGATTTAGATATAGCAAATAGATTACAGGAGACCGCAAATAATTTTTGAAGTACATTATCATGGATTTCATTAGCTATCCTATTTTGTTCCTGTTCTACAATTAATGTATCATTCATTTCTTCCAAATTAAATTGCTGAAAAAGCATTCCGCTTAGCTGAACTATAAAATCCATTTTTTTTAAATCATCCTTGCTTTTTATAACTAATATTCCAAAACTTGTATAGGAATAGTTTATATTGATCGCTGTAAGAAGAATATTATGTGTCTCAAGCTGCCAACTTTTACTGTGATGTTTTTGTGCTCTATACATTTTAACAACTTCCTCACCAATCTCTCTTTCCAAACTTTTGTCTATGCCTTTCGAATAAATACTATATGCTTGATTTTGGTTTTCCAGCCTAATAAACAGTGCCCCCTTCATATCCAACACCTGAGACGTATAATCTAAAATAAGTTCAATGAGACTTTGTCTGTTATTCTGATTACTAAATAAATGAATGGCTTCATAAATTTTAACCACATATTCAAGCGTTTCTTCAACCCTAGCATTGGATTTTTTCAATTGCTCATTAAAATACATGATTTCATTATTTTTTTCTTCTATTTGTCTGGCATAATTGACAAATATCTGCACACCTGCTGTCATCAAAATAATCCCTAAAACAGCATTGATATCTGAAAGCAACAAAAGGCTTCTGGTAAAAATAATACTTCCCATATAAACAAACATATTGATCCATGATAAATAACTTTCTATCTCTATGGCTGCCACAAATACCGTATTAAATACATACCATACATACGGGCTCTGTGCTCCTCCCGATAGTATTAAAAGCAGGCTATTACCTAGGGTTTCAACAAAGATTAATAATCTTATTTTTTGTACTTCTCCCTTGTTTTGTGCATATAAGTAACTCATGATAATAGAGGTAATCGTCATACCTGATATAATCAAAGATTTTCTAGATAGACTATGCTGATTAATCGTCACCACATAAAAATAAGAAGTAATCATCAAAGAAATATATCTATATATGACTACCATCTCAGACACATTAATGTTCTTTAATCTATTTTTGATATTCATCTCCAACTCCTTTTCCATTTTTTGGAACTAATTAATTTTACAAAATATTTAAAAAATAGTCAATATATTATAATAATATTAATTTATCTCTTTGCTTATTCTCTCTTATCTAAAATTTTCATACATAAAATAAGTATATACAAAAATGCACGTACACAAATATATATACATACAAATGTACGCATAAAAATAAGCCATTCACCTAAGTGAATGGCTATATCATGCTATAGTAACGGCTCTAATTAAGCGCGTGTTACGTTTGCAGCTTGTGGTCCTCTGTTACCATCAACGATATCGAAGTTAACTTCTTGACCTTCTTCTAAAGTTTTAAAACCTTCGCCTTGGATAGCTGTGAAATGTACGAATACGTCATCTCCGCCTTCTCTTTCAATAAATCCAAAACCTTTTTCTGCATTAAACCATTTAACTTTACCTGTCATATTAACTAGGCCTCCTTAAAAAAATCTTTATTGCTAAAACACTGTTACGCAAAACGCTTTTCGGTCTTGCCATGTTTTTGTTACAAGAGGCCTACCTATCGTTTTTGTTTCAATATTTTAACTTACCCTCTTAGAGTATCATAAGTATATCAAAAAAGCAAGGCAATTTGTATATGTTTTTATCGTTTAAAATGATCAATTGACTTCCAAATGGCTTGTACATCTTAGGCCATTTAGGCTATACTTAAGTGAATAAAATGGTCTACAAAAGGAGCGGTTTGATATGGCTTTTATACAATGCAGTTATTATTCTGAGGTGCTTGGCTTCACGACGAGTATCACTGTCTGCCTGCCTCAAGATATTCCTAACAAAAAAGGTGGCTATTCCATTCCAGAAGATGGCTTTCCTGTTTTATATTTATTGCATGGTTTAGGTGATGATCATACGATCTGGTCCAGAAAATGCGCCATCGACCGCTATGCTTCCACAGAAGGCATTGCTGTTGTTATGCCCTTTGCCGGCAGGAGTTTTTATACTGATATGGTTCATGGATCACCTTATTATACGTATATCAGTAAAGAGCTTATAGCTATTTCTGAGAAGTTTTTTCCCTTATCTAAAAATCCTCAAAAACGTTTTATAGGTGGTCTTTCTATGGGAGGATATGGGGCATTTAAGATTGCCTTAAATAACCCCGATAAGTTTAAAGGTGCTTTTAGCCTTTCCGGTGCCTTAGATGTCACAAGCCTTGCTAAACATTCACCTGTGATGGATTTGTCTTATGACGCCCATCTTGTGTTTGGCAATACCCATGCGCTTTTAGAAAGTCCTCACAACCTATTCTCTTTGGCCTCCGAGACAAATAAGTCTTCTATCAAACCAGTGCTCTACATGTGCTGTGGCACAGAAGACTTCTTATACGAAGATAACAAAGCTTTTAAAAAGCATTTGGATACCCTTGATTATAGTGTCGTTTATCACGAGGGACCTGGTTACCATGATTTTAACTATTGGGACCCGGAAGTACAGCTTGCACTGAAATGGATTACTCAAAAATTAGGAGGCCACACTCATGAATCAAACGGATAAAGATTATTTAAAAATGTGTCATCATATATTAGAAAACGGTGTTTTTAAGGAAGACAGAACCGGCACTGGAACCCTTAGTGTTTTTGGGTATCAACTACGTTTTGATTTATCAAAAGGCTTTCCACTGCTCACTACTAAACGTGTCCCCTTTCGTCTGATTGTTAGTGAACTTTTATGGTTTTTAAAAGGAGATACAAATCTGCGGTACCTTCTCCAAAACAATAATCATATCTGGGATGAATGGGGTTTTGAAAAATGGATTAAATCAGAGGATTATACAGGCCCGGATATGACAAACTTTGGGCTGCGCTGTACACAGGATGAAGCTTTTAATGGGCTGTACCAAGAACAGATGGGCATTTACCAGGAAAAAGTTCTTTCTGATAATGCGTTTGCAAAAAAGTATGGAGATCTTGGCAATGTTTACGGCAAACAATGGCGCAGCTGGGAAGGTGCTAATGGCAAGACCTATGACCAAATTGCCTGGGTTATTAATGAAATCAAACAGAATCCCTCTTCCAGAAGACTCCTTGTTAATGCTTGGGCTGTAGACTCTGTATACGAGGGTCTTATGCAGCTTCCACCTTGTCATTTTTGCTTTCAATTTTACGTATTAGAAGGCAAACTCAGCTGTATGTTTAACATGCGCTCAAATGATGTTTTTTTAGGTCTCCCCTTTAATATTGCTTCTTATGCACTGCTTACTCATCTCATTGCCCATGAATGCGGCCTAGAAGTAGGAGATCTCATCTATACTGGTGCAGATGTACACATCTATTCCAATCATATAGAGCAAATCAATCTGCAGATGACAAGGGAACCCAGGCCTCTGCCTATTCTACAATTAAACACTTCTATCAAAAGTGTGTTTGATTTTAGCGTTACAGATATTGAACTTATGGGCTATGACCCACATCTCCCTATTAAGGCTCCTGTAGCTGTGTAGGTACTGCATTTTATAAAGAAAGAGGTATGCATCATGATTAATCTCATCGTAGCTACAAGCAAAAATAATCAGATAGGTATAGACAATAAACTTCCTTGGCATATCCCTGAGGATTTGAAATACTTTAAAGAAAAAACCAAACACCATACTATCGTAATGGGAAGAAAAACTTATGAAAGTATCGGAAGACCTCTTCCAGATAGAACCAATGTTGTATTAACAAGAGATGTAAACTTTACCGCCGAGGGAGTCATTATCTGCCACACTTTTGAAGAGGCCCTTAAGCTGTGCCAAAATCAAAACGAAGTCTACATTATAGGCGGCGGTGAAATCTACCATGCGTTTCTTCCTTTTGCAGACTGTCTCTTTATCACGTTGGTTGATAAACTCATAGAGGGAGATACTTCTTTTCCTGAATACAAAAATTCTTTCACAATGACTTCCCGTTCAAAAGGTAATACACAGACTGATGATGGCTGCTCTTTTGAGTTCACCATTTGGGATAGAACAACCCCTAAGCCTTCATAAATTCTTCATTAAATGCATTCCCCCTATTTTTGGGCAAAATAAAAGACATAGATGCTTACAAGTCTATGTCTTCTTTCGTCTGAAGTTTACTAGCAAATCTTTTTTCTAAGATTAGTTTCTGCTGCTAGTACGTCTTTTAGTATCTTGATAGCCTGATTGACTACTTCTTCCGCCCTGTTTTCTGTTAGCTACTTCAATATTAACTTTTCTGCCTTTTAAAACTTTATCAATCAGATTTGCCATAGCATCAGCTAAATAAGCTTTTGGTATTTCAAAGAAAGAAAATTTATCTAACATATCTACTTTACCTATGGATTTACCTTGTATCGCTGTGTTAGTTGCAACAAACTTAACAAGATCATTAATCTGTAAGTTATCTTTTTTACCTACATTAATAAATAGTCTTACTACATCGCCTTCATAAGCTTCTGCCCCGCTGCTTAATTCCTCAGTTCTTACTTCAGTTGAAGCACCCATTACTGTCTTTTTCATGGTCATCTTAAGGAAAGCTGCTGCCAGTTCTAATGAAGTTGCATAAGTGTCTTGATTAACATCTCCCAGTTCATCTAACATCTGCTCAATATATTTAACATATTTAGCTAGATTCCCTTGATTAAGCACTTGTTTAACATCATCTAATATACCCGATAATTTATTTTCTTTGATATCTTCTATCGTTGGTGGTTTGATGAGTTTGATTTTTGATTTAGTGTATTTTTGAATATCTCTTAGTTTGCTAAGTTCTCTGCCTGCAGCAAAAGTATAGGATACCCCTTCTCTTTTAGCTCTGCCTGTTCTGCCTATTCTATGCACATAGTATTCTTCATCACTAGGCACATCATAGTTAAATACTGCATCGATGTCATCTACGTCAATTCCTCTTGCTGCTACATCTGTGGCAATAAGAATATCAATAAGTCCACTTCTAAAACGTCCCATAACACTATCTCTTTGAAGTTGCTTCATATCACCATGTAGTGCCTCTGCGCTATAACCTCTGGCTTGAAGGTCTTTGCAAAGATCATCTACTCTTTTTTTAGTATTACAAAATACTACTGAAAGCTTAAAATTGTTGGCATCTATCAGTCTTGATAAGATTTCAACTTTGCCGCTTTCTCTTGTTTCAAGATAAAACTGCTCTACTGTAGGAACTGTCAATACCTTGTGTACCACATTGATCTTTACAGAATCCGTTTGGTATTTGTTTGCAATATCCATAATGGCTTTAGGTAAAGTAGCAGAAAAAAGTACGAATTGTCTGTCTCCTGGAACACTTTCTAAGATAATATCTATATCTTCACGGAAGCCCATATTAAGCATTTCATCAGCTTCGTCCAGTACAACCATGTTAAGGTTTTCAAACTTAAGGGTTTTACGTCTCAGGTGATCCATAACCCTACCTGGTGTTCCAATAATAATTTGTGGTCTTTTCTTAAGTGCTAAAATCTGTCTGTCTATTTGTTGTCCGCCATATATGGGAAGCGTACGTACATTGTCTTTGTATTTACACAATGCTTTTATTTCTTCTGAAGTCTGAATAACAAGCTCACGAGTCGGACAAAGGATAAGTACTTGTACTTTATCACTTGTTGTATCGATAGACTCTATTGCAGGTATACCAAATGCACACGTTTTACCCGTTCCTGTAGGCGCCTGTGCGATAACATCTCTTCCTTCCAAAATAGCTGGTATGGCTTTTGTCTGAATAGGTGTTGTTTCCTCAAACCCCATATCAACAACTGCTTTTTTGATTTCTTCTGTGATTTCTAATTGATTAAATAATATGCTTTCTATAATCGTTACCTCTACAATCTATTTATAATTTATAAGTGAAAATATTTCTATCCGCTTACATTACCACATTAAATCATACTACACATTCCAAAAAATCACAAGGTGTAATATGTTCCTTTTTAATGTCGCTTTTAGTGCTTTTACTATGCAAAATGAATTATATTTTAAAATAAGCACAAAGCACATTGATGTTTTCGACTCATTTATGTTACTATACTATTAAAAGCTACAAAATATTTTTTATATGGAGAGTATACTATGCGACGCTTAAATTTAAAAGTACTTTTTTTATGTCTTATTCTTTTTTCTCTGATTACAGTCCCGATTTATGCCGAGCCATCCTCAGACTATGACGTCATTGTTATTGGCAGCGATCCTGAAGGAATCAGTGCTGCTGTGAGCAGTGCTAGAAACAACTCTCGTGTCCTACTTATCGATACCCGAAACTATGTAGGTGGACTTTATACTTCTGGTATGCTTAGTATGCTGGATATGAATTATATTACTTCTGGTGGGTTTCAAACGGTTAATGAAGGATTTTTCAAAGAATTTTATGACAGTACTGCTGTCAGTGCTAATATTGATATTCCTAAGGCAAAAAATTATTTTAATCAGTTACTGCAAAACGAGAACGTCACAACGATACTCGGCGCCTCTGGCATTACACCTATCAAACAAGATAATCAGGTAGTAGGTCTTTCCTACCAAAAAAATGGTGTCCCTTTTACAGTTCAAGGCAATGTATTTATTGATGCAAGTATTGATGCCAAGTTTGCAAGACAAGCAGGTGCTTCCTATAAAGTTGGCCGTGAGGAACTGGGGATGCAAGACGAATATGCTGCTGCAACCCTTGTCTTTTCTGTGCAGGGCGTAGATTGGCAAAAAGTAAAGTCTTATCTTAATTCCGATAATTCTATTTATACTGGTGCCAATGATAAAGTGGCATGGGGTTATGCTAATATGCTAGATTATGCTCCTACATCCGATCAATTTCAGCTTAGAAGACTAAACATGTCTTTACAAGATGACGGTTCCGTGGTCATCAATGCCTTTCAAATATTTAATACAAACTCTCTAGATGAAGCAAATATTAGAGAAAATTACTTAAGGGCCATCGAAGAACTCCCCTATATTGTCAGCTTCTTAAATACTCACGCCGTGGGATTTGAAAAAGCCTTTTTGTATCAATGTGCAGATGAGCTTTACATCCGCGAAGGTGTGCGCATCGTTGGAGAATATACCTTAACAGGTGAAGATGTCTTCACCAATGTGGATTTTAAAAACAAAATAGCCTATGGCAGTTATCCTATGGATTTGCAGGCAACCAGACGTGATGAACTCGGAGGAACTATTTTATCTTCAAGAAACATCTATAGTATTCCTATTACTATTATGGTTCCTCAAGTGATAGATAACCTACTTGTAGTGGGGCGCTCTGCCAGTTATGACCCTCTCTCTCACAGTAGTGCCCGCACTGTCCCTGTGGGTATAGCTCTTGGGCAAGCTGCTGGTGTACTTGCCAGCTACAGTGTTGATAATGGCCTATCTGTGAGGGAATCTAGTTTGAATGACCTTCATGTGCTAAATATCCAGACAAATCTTATGAGAGCCGGTGTTGTGCTGACTACACCTCTTAACACCTATCACCCTGAAGAGTCCAGTTGGTCTTATCCATATATTGTTTCACTTAGAAAAAAAGCGATGCTGTCAATGGAGTTCAACGGCAAAAATGATTATAGGTGTAAAGAGTCTGCAACTTATCAGACGCTCCACAACATCTTGTCCTTAGTACATGCCAACTCAGCACTGAACTTACCAACTATTGATAATCTAGAAAATGATATGAACCTTGTTACCCAAAGTCAAATGCTTGTTATCCTCAATAGGCTAATGAATAGTGGTTATATCAGTGTTGATGAGCTTTATGAAAATAAGATTATAGACTACTCCACTTTCGTACGTACAAAAGATAAATTTGTTTTGTTAAATGAAGATATCTATGCGTTGATGTCCTGTGTCATCGACTATATCACCGCATCTCAGTCTATCAGCTAAAAATACTATCCACAAATAGAGTCTCTACTAAGATGTCAACTGGTCAAGTTGACATCTTGTAGGGACTCTATTTGTTATGAACCACTATCTATACCCCTTAGGCTCGTTTTGAGATCTGTCAGCTCATCTTGCATAAGTTTTAGAGTGCTTTCCTGACTTGCTCTCATATTTTTGGGTACTGCGGCCATATTCTGCTCAATGGAAGCTATCATATGCTCATGGTGTGCAACATCTTTTTGAATCTTATCTTTTACATCTTCTAAATCCATTTGTATTCCCCCTTTATGCTTTTTATTGGACTTAACACAATTACTATTTTTTGCACTTTTTAACGTCATTTTCTAAAAAATTATTATTTGTCCCATTGTTAACAATATTGGCCGGTGTGTTGCAAACGAACTCATTTTCAAATATAAAATTTGTTGAAGAGCTTTCTTGCAAGTTAAGTCCGTTGTTTTTATTAAAGGCTATGTTGTTATTTTGAACAATATTATTGTTACCAAATACATTTATGCCTATTCCTCCATTAAATTTGACTTGGTTATTTGCAATAAAGCAGTTACTATCGATAACCAGGATGCCCTCATTACTATTATTTTCTATTTCATTATTTATCGCAATAATATTCCTACCTGCAGCTATATATAACCCCGCATTAACATTGCGTTTTGAAACATTACACTGTACCAAGTTATTTTCTCCAAATATTTCCAGCCCATTCCCTCCATTATCCTTTGAAACGTTGCCAGTAAAGGTATTATCACGATCATTTGATAGGAATGATTCAAATCCATCATCTCTGCAGTTAGCGGCATAGTTTTCAATTACCCTGTTACCTATACTGCCGCTTATCAGTTCAACCCCATCAACTGCCTCTTTAATCTCATTTTTCCATATCAGATTGGCCTGAGAATTACTTACTCTGATGCCATCGCCGGATACCCTCTTAATACTATTGTCCAAAATACGATTTGCTGCCCCGCCGCTTACAAATATACCATGTGCTGTATAGTCTAAAATTTTAAAACCTTTGATTTCTACTCCCGTTACACCGTTTAGCACAAACGCACTGGCAAGTATACTCCCGCCGTTAAAGATAGCCTGACACCCTTTAGTCACAATACGCAGATTACTTTTGTTAATAACGACCACCTGATTATAGACCCCATCCTCTAATACCAATACATCCCCTGGTGTTACTGCCAAAGAAGCTATAAATTCAGTTATGTTCGTAGCTGGTGACACATAGATAACAGCCATATCATCACACCTCTTTTTATTATATTTTATTCTATAAGTTGTACTATACTATATGCAGACTTGGCCAATGTGCTACATTTCGTTGAAATTTATTATTTTGAAATATTATGACAAAGATAGGCTAATTATATTTTTGTGCACACAAAAAGGGAGATCCATTTGAGATAAAACGGGTTCGTTTTTGAGCTGCATACGTAGTAATTATCACATCAAATAGCATGTATTTTAACAATAAAATAAGCAGAAGGTTTAACACAACCTTCTGCTTGTTTTTACTTTACAACTTTGAAGTGAAACTGAAAATTTTAGACTTCACTTAATCCGGATTTTATAAATATTGAGCCCCCCAAACTATACCTATTCGTTAGAGTTAGCTATATATTCTTTTTGTTTTTTCTCTTTACCCAAATTCCATTCACTGTCTAAATCGAAATCATAATCTGCGGAAACTTCAAAAAGCAAAAACAACATATCATAAACTTGATGCCTTATTTTATTTGTCTCATTTGCCTCTACTGATTCTTTTAATAGTTGAAATTCTTCCTCTAACCATTTGATTTTTAGTTCTACCCCTTGGTCTATGGCATTAATCTTTTCAAGAAAATTTCTTGCCTCTGCTTTGTATGAATTAAGGCTCATTATTTACCCTCCAATGTTTTAATATGCAATAGCTTACAAAGCTGTATTTATCGTATTTTTAGAATATATACTACCTACAAGAAAATTACATAAATGTTTTTTATTTTGTTCAAAATAATCTTGATATTTTGCTGGAATTGAATTTGCTCGTTTATAGCACTAATAGGTTTTTCTTGTTTATTTCATTAATCATTAAGGCAAGCTTAATATTGTGACTAAAGCAGGCTTAGCAAGGTAAGTAGGGACGTCTTTGGGCACGACTCGGGTAGGCTGTGGGTATGGCGTGGAGGGCCGAAAGATGTCCCTGCTTATCTTGCGGACCCCTTCACAACCTCCTTTACACTCTATCATTAAGTTTCTGTGAATTAAAAAGGAACCTCTTTATATTAAGAAATCTCCCTTCTGTTTTTATATCTTCAAAAATTAATTAACGAAATAATAATTACAAAAATACCAATCAATAAAGCTAATAAATACTTTCTAATTTCATCATTTTTTAATAGTTTTTTTAATAAAATGGTAGGATAAATAAGTAAAAATAAAAATGAATATTTAGTAACGTATGCAAGTGAAGCCTCCATAAAAGGCATTAATAATTCAAATACCAATAGAGCATCTGCCCAAATGAATAGGCTTAATAAGGAATTATCACTATATGAATCTTTAAACCACTTTTTCAAAAAAGAAATCAAATCTTTCATTCCCCTCATAAATTAATATCTATAATTGTATCATGATTTGTACTTAAAATCTGGAATTCATAGGGGTTTTAGCCTATAAAATTACAACTATCAGCTGGGTAAGTGAGGGCGTCTTTCGGCTTGACTCGGGCTAAGGCCGTGGGTATGGCGGGAAAGTCGTAAGATGCCCTTGCTTGCCCGGCGAACCTCATATAGATACTTAACAGGGTATTTTTCGGACAGTCTGGTGGGGTATGGCGTGGAGAGCCGAAAAATATCCCTCCTTATTTTGCGAACCTCCTATCAATAACTCTCTTTATACTCTTTTATTGAATTTTTGCAAATCAAAAGAGACCCCTTTAAAAGTCATTTAACTTTTAAAGGGGTCTCTTCCTAGCTCATGCTATAATGCGGGTGACAGGAGTTGAACCTGCACGCCGTAGGCGCTAGATCCTAAGTCTAGTGCGTCTGCCAATTCCGCCACATTTAGGCTTATGGCTAGTCTTTTTTTTATAAATCTCAAAAAAAATTGTATTTTGTCTATTCTTCACTTAAAATATATTGATTAGAGTCTAATATCGAGCCATCATTTCTACTAAGTAATTTGACCTGAACCACTTTAGTATTCCCCTGTATATCTCTTCCTCTAATAGTTGATGCATTCACAAATTCTGTTTCTACCAGTTTGTTGTCCATGAAAATCTTGCTGCTTTCTGTAAAACCACTTCCTGTGATAATGAGATAGTCATCCTCATATTCTACAGATGTAATCTCTAACTTATCTAACCCTATTTGAATAACTGTTGGCGTGTAGGGATTTTTGTTGTTCATAGCAAATTTTTTCCCAAACAACATATCATACTGTATCAGTTCAAGATTGGTTTGATAATCTTCTTTACCTCTATAAGCAGTATGAAAGATATTCATCACGCCGCCTTTCAGTTGATTAAGATTAAAAATCTCTGTTGAAAGCTGATAAGCCTCAATATCCTTATCTTGAGCAGTTGGTAGCTTACCTTGGTTATGGATGATAAAATAAGGGGTATCAAATTTCTGTTTTTCTGTTAAAAAGTCTGTAGCCTCCAGTAAAGGATAGTGGTCTGAATACACCACTAGTACTGTCGGCTCTTCAAGACTGTACACATAATCTGCTAATTCTCCGACAAACTGATCTGTCCGCCTAACAAGGGAAGTATAATTTTGCAGCTGATGCAGTGTTCCCGCTTCAAAAGGA
>JAQSYC010000169.1 GCA_029256345.1 Clostridia bacterium
GGGTGCTGCCCCGTTGTACGTTTAATCCCCGTGCACCCACTGATGAGGCGGCCCATTTCTGCCTTGGGAACTTTCATGTTTTTTTCTTCCAGATACTTCTGAACAAAACCATAGGCGGTTTTTTCTGCAAGAGTACCAATTGTTCCTGCCTTAAATACATGCGATGATCCAAACAGTTCCTCTGTATAAGCATGGGCTCTTGCCTGATACTCACCTGAGAAATTCAGGTCAATGTCAGGCTCTTTATCTCCATCAAATCCTAAAAAGGTTTCAAAAGGGATATCATGCCCTTCTTTAATCAGCTTATTTCCACATACTGGACATACTTGATCCGGCATATCACAACCTGATCCTCCTGCAAATTTTTTAACTTGTTCTGAGTCAAAATCAGAGTATTTACAGTTTGTGCATATATAGTGCGGCGGTAATGGATTAACCTCTGTAATAGTTGCCATTGTCGCTACAAACGAAGAACCTACAGAACCCCTTGAACCCACTAAGTAGCCATCTTCAAGTGACTTCCACACGAGTTTTTGAGCAATGATGTACAAGACTGCAAAACCATTTTTAATAATGGAGTTAAGCTCTCTCTCCAATCTGTCTTTGACAGGTGGCGGCAAAGGCTCCCCATATAATTCTACTGCCTTACCATTTGTAATCTGAACCAACTCCTCATCAGCTCCATCTATTTTAGGTGGAAAGGTTTCGTCAGGAATAGGTTTGATTTGCCCTATACTATCCGCTATTGCATTAGGCGCTTCGATTACGACCTGATAGGCTGTTTCCTTGCCTAAATACTCAAATTCCTTTAGAAATTCATCTGTCGTATGAAAATAAAGTGGGGGCTGATTACCTGCATCACTAAACCCTTGGCCCGTCATAATAATACGTCTATAAACTTCATCTTCTGGATCAAGAAAATGGATATCTCCTGTAGCTACTACTTTTTTATGATGTATTCTCCCTAATTCCACTATCCTTCTATTAATGTTCTTAAGCTGTTCCAAAGATTCAACCCTGCCTTTATCCAATAAAAATTGATTATTACCTAATGGCTGAATCTCCAAATAATCATAAAAATCTATAATACTATCTATTTGTTCTTTAGGGCGATTATCTAATACAGCTTTAAACAACTCTCCTGCTTCACAAGCAGAGCCAATGATAAGTCCCTCACTGTACTGCTTGTACACACTTTTGGGAATAAGCGGCTTTTTAAAAAAATAATCAATATGAGACTTGGTTACTAAGTTATAAAGATTCACTAAACCTTCTTGCGTTTTAACTAAAATAATAGCATGATAAGTTTTTAATTTCTTGATATCAATCTCTTTGGAAGCATATCTATTAAGTTCATTTAAGGTATTAACATTAAGGATTTCAAGTTTTTCTATAAATTTCATAAAGATTTTAGCTGTGGCTTCTGCATCATCAACAGCACGGTGATGGTTTTCAAGATCGATTCCCAAATGCTCTGCCACAATATTTAATTTATGCTTTGAAAGCTGTGGTAAGAGCAATCTAGATAAACCAAGCGTATCAACAACAGTGTGTGGTACCGATTGATTCTGTTTACTTGCAAAATAATTAATAAAGCCTATATCAAAAGAGGCATTGTGCGCAACAAGAATACTTTCGCCTGCAAAATCTAAAAATGCTGGAATGACCGTCTCTATTTTAGGTGCATGCTTAACCATCTCATCCGTGATACCTGTTAACTCTGTAATACGGTATGGGATATCTATCTCCGGATTAACAAATGTTTCATAACGGTCGATAACCTGTCCATTTTTTATTTTAACAGCCCCAATTTCAGTGATACGATCCTTACCTGGTGTAAACCCTGTTGTTTCAATATCAAAAACTACGTAAGTATCTTTAAGGTTTTGGTTTTTTGAATTTTGTACAACAGCACCCAAATCATCCACAATATAGGCCTCTAATCCATAAATAACTTTAATATTATTTTTTTTACCTGCAGTCGCTGCATCTGGAAAAGCCTGTACCACACCATGGTCCGTTATGGCTATGGCTTTATGTCCCCATTTCGCAGCCCTTTCAATAAGCTGAGCCACATTCACTGTGGCATCCATTTTGCTCATCTGTGTATGGGCATGTAATTCAACCCGTTTTTCGATACTTTTATCCAGTCTAATCGTTCTTATCGTGTCTATCTTAATAACATCTTTTGCCTTAATAATTCTTTCTTGTATAAAAGTATCATATTCAAGAAGCCCTCTGATTTTCAAAGATACTCCTTTTTTTATATTCCCCTTAACAGCTTCCCATTTATCTTTTTTTATGAAAAATTTGGTGGTAATAGAATAAGTATAATCCGTAATATCCAGTGAAACCAGTGTATTTTCATTTTTAAGTTCTCTTATATCTACATTTAAAATAGTTGCTCTTACACAAATGATCTCATCATTTTCTGGAAGCTGAGCAAGAGAAGTGATGTCTCCTGTAAAGGCCTTTCCTAATATAACATCTGTAGGCTCCGCCACTGTGTCTTCTTGCTTTATTTCATGACTGCGTTCGTAATTTGTGGTAATCTCAGCAATATTTGCCTCCGTTATTTTATGAACATCCTCAGTTATCTTTGGAATGACACTCTTTCCCTCGTCACTAAACTCAAAGCAAACTTCTATAGGCCCTATATACTCATACAAAATTCCTTCTAGGGTTTCTTTACAATTCATACGCTGCAAATAAGCCTTATAAGAAATAGGGACTTGTAAATTCATCCGTTCCTCTTTAAGCTGCCATTTCACATATAGCAATACCGCTTCTAAAAAAGGTGCTTTATGCCCTAACTTTTTTAATGCCTCATGCCATACCTTTTTTAACTTTTCTTTTTTTTCTTCATAGGATAAATGTTCGTCTGTTTTTTTCATACACTGAATACTCACCTTGTGAATACCCGGTAAATTATTTTTAATTTCTTTTTCTAAATCACTTATGAGCCTTTCACTGTATGAGGTAAAATCTTGTAAATAAATTTCTATTTCTTTAGCATACTGATTAATAAATATATTTTCAACCGTACAGTCTCCAAAATGTTTTTCTAAATCTGGGTTAAGGTTCAGCTTTGAAAAAACATGAGAAAAGCACTTTTTTTCCTCTTTTGAATACATTGCACCGTCTCCCCTACTACATATTTTCTATTTCTTTCATCAGTGTTTCAAAAAGCTCTGACTCTTTCACTTTTTTGATGATTTCACCCTTCTTGAAAATGAGTCCTTCGTTTTTACCACCTGCAACACCTATATCTGCTTCCCTTGCCTCCCCTGGACCATTTACAATACAGCCCATTACGGCAATCCTAATATCTTTTTTAATAGACTTTGTTGCATTTTCTATCCGTTTTGCAAGCTCAATCAGATCAACCTCTGTTCTGCCACACGTAGGACACGATATAATCTCAACCCCAAATTTTCTAAGCTGCAATGACTGTAATACATGTTTTGCACATTCTACTTCTTTGGAAGGGTTATCAGACAACGAAACCCTCACAGTATCCCCGATACCTTGAGATAATATGGCCCCAAGTCCAACAGATGATTTAATCGTGCCTTTATAGAAGGTGCCTGCTTCTGTAATCCCCACATGCAAAGGGTAATTATAATTGCAGGCAAATGTATGATACGCATCTATCGCCAAAGGAACTTGTGAGGCTTTGAGGGATATTACAATATCATAGAACTCTAAATCTTCAAGGATCTGTATATGCCTTTTAGCACTTTCCAGCATCGCAAGTGCATTCACCCCGCCATATTCATCCAAAATACTTTTTTCAATAGAACCGGCATTCACCCCAATTCTTATAGGCACTTTATATCTCTTAGCCTTCTCCACTACTGTTTGTACTCTCTCACGGCTTCCAATATTGCCTGGATTAATGCGCAGTTTGTTTACCCCATTTTCAATAGCTAAAAGAGCTAATTTATAATCAAAATGAATATCTGCAACCAATGGAATATGAATGCGCGGAATAATCTTTTCAATAGCTCTTGCCGCTTCTTGTGTGGGAACAGCTACTCTTGCGATCTCACACCCTACTTCTTCTAGTTCTAGAATTTGTGAAACTGTTTCTTCTATATTCTCTGTTTTTGTATTAGTCATAGACTGCACAGCAATGGGGTTTCCCCCGCCAATGGCTATATCTTTAATACGAACTACTCTCGTTTCTTCTCTTCTGTAAATTTTCATATATTGAACACCTTGGTTATGTCATTGTACAGTAATACCACTGTAAGAAGCATCAGTAATACAAAACCAATAAAATGTACCACCGATTCTTTTTCAGGATCTAACGGTTTACCTCTTACCATCTCAATCAAAATAAATACAATACGCCCTCCGTCTAAAGCAGGTAATGGCAGCAGATTAATGACCCCTAAATTAGCTGACAAAATGGCCGCTATATAAATCAT
>JAQSYC010000170.1 GCA_029256345.1 Clostridia bacterium
AGCGTAGCAGAAGCTGTAGTAGAAGAACTTAGACCTATTCAAGCCAGATTCAAAGACCTTTCAAAAGATAAAGCCTATATTGACAATATCATCAAAAAAAATGCAGAGACAGCTAATTATCTGGCGGCAAAAACCCTCAGAAAGGTTCAAAAGAAAGTAGGATTTTCACCAGTTATTAGATAGTGTAGTGTATGAAGAGGAAAGGCGGTATAGTGTTTTTAGAACTATACCGCCTTTCCTCTTAATTTAGGTATTCCATAACATAAGAGCTTTTGGGGGATTCTTTTGCCTTTTTTTTAAGTTTGGCCATATGTGCGCCAATGGCTTCTAGGGATTCAAATTTGTTTAATAAGCCGTAGAGTCCAGCTATAGACAAGCAGGTTAAAGGAAAGTTTTCGGTTTTTCCTCTTCTATTTACACCCATCATGTAGCCATTTGCCAGGTCTGAGGCATTAAAAAAAGAAACAATACCTTCATCAAATTTCAATAAAATGTTTTGAGACAGAGTTACCCCTATTTCATAAGGTTTTTCGAGAAGGCAGACAAAGTCATCTCCGCCGATATGCCCAACGAATTCAGAGTGACCACAATAGGATTGAACTAAAGAAGTAATGAGTTTTGCTGTATATTTAATAATTAAATCACCATTTTCAAAACCGTAAATATCATTATAAGCTTTAAAATGATCAAGATCTAAATACAGAAGGCAATAAGCCTTATTGGAACGCATGGAGCTATCAAGTTTGGCTTGGATGCTACGGTTACCGGGCAGCGCAGTAAGAGGATTGAGTTCTCTTGCAAAATTGCGTTCAATCATTGTAGTGTATTCTAGCAGGGATTTGACCGTTACAGTGCCATAGTAATCATCCTCTTTTGTAACAATAATATAATCATAGATATGATGAATTGAACGATTCATAGCTATTTTAGAAACATCTAATATAGAAGCCCTATAGTCTACAATAATAGGGTGAGGATCCATAATTAGTGCAATGGGGCGGTTTGTAAAAACAGAAACCCCATAAAGCGTAGCAAGCCTTGAATCTAGAGTATATTTCATCATAAGACCCACAGGTTTTTTATTGTGAACAATACAGCAGCCTAACTCATTGTAAGTATTAAAGTATTCCTGAATATCATTGCATTTTGTACTCACGGGAAAAGAAGCAGATTGCTGGGCGATTTGACCGATGTGGCTGTAAGTGTACAAGACGGTATGGGATGTTTTTTGAGTATAGTGATAAACAATGAGGTTCTTAATTTCAGAGTTCAGCTGCTGCATAACTGCAGAGGGTTTTCCTAAAAAATAACCTTGTCCTGCATCAACACCTAAATTTATCAAAGTAATGAGTTCTTCCTGCGTCTCTATCCCCTCGGCTATCAATTTGATGTTGTTGAGTTTGGCAAGATTCACAAGACATTCTACAATGGATTGTTTGAAAGCTTCCTTATGGATATTTCTTACTAAATCCATGTCTACTTTGAGAAAATGAGGGTGTACTTTATGTAAAAGATTTAGTCCGGAATGACCGGAGCCCATATCATCTATTGCAATGTTATAACCATGGCCTTTGTAATAAGCAAGGGCATTTTTGAGTTCTTCAAAATCCTGTATAGCACTTTTTTCAGTAATTTCAAAAACTATTTGTCTGCAGAGCAGATGATGGGTATTGAGAAATTCATAAGATAACTCTTCTTTTAGATCAGGAGCACAAAAGATGTGGGGATGTATGTTAATAAATAATAATTTATTAGGATCTAAAAATTGTACATTTTCAATAGCTTTTTTACGGCAAAGTGTTTCAAGCTCAGAGGTTTTACGATTCATTTCAGCCGCCCTAAAAAGCTTATCCGGAAAATGAAGAGGAGAATGAGACGGACCACGGCTAAGTGCTTCGTACCCCATAATATCTCCATGCTGTAAAGAAACAATAGGCTGATAAACAGTATAGATTGTTTGTGATAAAAGAATAGTATTAAGCTCTGCAGTATCTTGTGCATAGGGCGAGATCAGCAAAGAAGACAATGGACTTCACTCCCAACTTATTGATATCTTACAAGTATACTGACAAGATGTTAAATAGTACCTGCGGTTAATGTTAAATTTATGTAAAAAAACACATACTAGAGGTATGTGTTTGGGAGTTAGAGATCTAAGTGCATAAAGCCTTTTCCTTTGCCAATCACTTGAGACGTTTCGGAAACAGTCATAAAAGCGGAAGGGTCATATTTGAGAGTAACTTGTTTAACTTTAGCTACTTCTCTGATGCCGATCGTTGTATAAAGAATATACTTAGGCTTAGAAGTATAAGCACCTATGGCAGGGATAACAGTTACACCCCTGTGTATCTTTTGCATAATAAGATCTGAAATAATTTGATAGTGTTCACTGTCTGTAATAATGAATAAGGTCCGTTTGTGATTAATACCATCTACAACGAAGGTGGTTATTTTACTGCTCAAAAACATCATACTGATAGTGAGTACAGCAATATCAATACCAAAAAAGTAGATAGACAACAGTAAAATGACGCCATTAATACAAAAGGTGACGGTAGCCATATTAATAGACAAATATTGATTGATAATTTTGGCCAAAATATCTATACCACCGGTAGAACCATCTGCCCTAAAGATAATACCAATTCCCATACCATATAAAGAACCTCCGACTACAAGGATAGAGAGGACATCTTGGGTAGGAATAACAACAGAAGCAGTTAGTTCCAGCCATACGGCCAAGGTGATCATACCAAATAAACTATAGGCCAAATAAGTTTTTCTCAAAAAAAACAAACCTAAGATAAAAAGCGGAATATTAAACAGTATAACAAGTACACTGACTTTAAGATCAAACAAGAAATAAAGCAGTATAGATAGGCCGGTAATACCGCCGCTTAATAATTTATTAGGTATAAGAATACCGTTGGTTGCAATAGCTAATAATAAAGTGCCTAATATGATGCTTAAAATACGTTTTATATCAAGGGGATAATCTTTCATGGCTTTTTCTCCTATTTAATAGTTTATATAAAATGCACTCTAATACTATAAGGTATAAATACAGAATAATCAATATGCAGATGGCTATATGGGATTAATATATGAAATCAGTGCTTTAAAAATACTTATAATATTGTATAATATGAGTTAAAGAGACAATCGGAGATACAATACAGAGATGACTATACTATAAAATTCAAATAAAAGAGGACAAATAATGAAACTTTTAGCAGATACACATATGCATACGATTGCCAGCGGTCATGCCTATAGCACGATGGACGAGCTTGTTAGAGAAGCGAGTAAAAAAGGGATGAAGCTCATAGCGATTACAGACCATACCAGCGGCATGCCAGGGGGAGCACATGACTTTTATTTTATGAACCTTAGAATCGTTCCAGAAGAGATGTACGGGGTAAAAATTCTTAAGGGCGCAGAGGTGAATATTATCGATTATGAAGGCAATGTTGATGCCAAGAAAGAAATCATGAAGGCAGTAGACGTAGTTATAGCAAGTTTACATCCGCCATGCATTGACTTTGCAGATGAGAAAACCCTTACAGTGTGTATGGAGAAGGTAATGGAAAACCCGCTCATTAACATTATAGGTCACCCAGGAGATGCTAGGTATCCACTGGATTTGGAGCGGGTTGTGAAAGCTGCAAAAAAAACAGGTACGCTTTTAGAGGTCAATAATGCTTCTTTAAAACCTTTGAGTTCAAGACCTGGTGTACGGGAAAATCTAGTTAAGATGCTGGAGCTTTGTAAAACCTATCAGACACAGATAGTGGTGGGCTCCGATGCCCATATGTTTTTTGAAGTAGGAGACTTAAAAGAATCCTATGAGTTATTGGAAGAACTCCAGTTTCCCGATGAATTAGTAATGAATACAGACATCGAAAAGCTTCAGGCATTTATTTTGGAAAAGCGATTGAAATAACCAGTTTTATACTGTAAAATGGTAAAGTAATATAGAAGAAGCGAGGAGATGGAAAGGTCATTATGAACTCAAAAATTAAAGATGATATAACCGATAGATTGTTCGAGGCTATTTTAACACTTGATACCGTGGAAGAGTGTTATGCTTTTTTTGAAGATATATGCACAGTTCATGAAATCAAATCCCTTGCACAGCGTTTAGAAGTAGCAAAAATGCTACAGGACAAAAAGACTTATATAGAAATTCAGCACCTAACAGGGGCTTCAACAGCTACCATCAGCAGAGTTAACAGGTGTTTAAGTTATGGCTCAGATGGTTATAAGATGATACTAGATAGAATTACCAAATAAAACAGCTTATAAGGCTGTTTTATTTATTCCTCCCCTTAAAATAAAATTAAAGGAGAAATAAGACGATGGATTTTACAAAAGGATTAAATGACAGACAAAAGGAAGCAGTACTGCACACCCAAGGCCC
>JAQSYC010000171.1 GCA_029256345.1 Clostridia bacterium
TGTTCTAGCTGTTACTTGCCAAGTCCAAAGGATTTTGATAGTCAAGGGGAACTCAAAGATAAAAAACTAAATTGGGTGGGCTGGGACTTTATTTATCAAGAGGATATAGAAAAGTTATTGGAGAGATTAAATAGTTATTTTTCATAAAGATTATAGAAAGAGAAAACAGGAGGTATTATGAGAATATTAATAACAAACGATGATGGTATTTATGCAAGAGGTATACAGGTGTTGGCCAAAGAAATAGCTCAAAAACACGAGGTTATTATTGTTGCACCAAGGGAGCAAAAAAGTGCCTCGAGCCATTCAATTTCCATACATGAACCGATAAGAGTCAGAGAAGAAAAATTAGATGGATTGCAATGCAAAGCCTATAGTGTTGTGGGAACACCGGCGGACTGTACGCAGATGGGTGTATCCCTGCTAGCAGGGCAAGTGGATTTGGTACTCTCAGGGATTAACAGGGGACTAAACTGCGGAACAGATATATTATACTCAGGAACCGTTTCGGCAGCTATAGAAGGAGCTATTTACAATATCCCGTCTATAGCCGTTTCGATGGAGGTAGACTGGGAAAAGGAAGATGAGACCTACGAGAAAGCTGCAAGATGGGCCAGCCGAGTTATTGACACAGCAGTTGCTCAAAATTATCTAAGAAAAAATATTGTGCTCAATTTAAATATACCTCATGTACCTGAAGATAAAGTTAAAGGAGTAAAGGTATGCAAACTGGGAAAATCTACTTACCAGACAGAATACGTTTTGGTAGAAGAGCATGATGATAAGGTTTATACCATAAAAGGTACTCGAAATAAAATAGAAGAAGAGGATTCAGATCTTTATTATATATCACAAGGTTATGTGACGTTAACACCACTGCATTTTGATTTCACAGATTTTAAAATGATGAACCAAGCAGAAGAATATTTTGACTACACCATATAGGGGGAGAATAAAAATGGCTAAAATTGTTTGCCCAGGAGAATTATTAATTGATTTTGTATGCGACGACAGAGACACAAAGCTTAGGGATGGAGAGCATTTTATAAAAAAAGCAGGAGGAGCTCCGGCTAATGTGTGTGCAGCTATTGTAAAGCTGGGGTCTTCAGCAGCTTTTGTAGGAAAGGTAGGACAAGACAGTTTTGGAGATTTTTTATATGATATGATAAGCAGTTTAGGTGTGGAGACTAAGTATTGCTTAAAAGATAAGGAGAATAGCACCACACTGGCTTTTGTATCTTTGACCAAAGAGGGGGAGCGGGACTTTGAATTCATGAGAGGAGCCGACGAAAGGCTGAAAATGGAGGATATTGATTTTGAAGATTTTACAGGCAGTACCATTATTCACCTGGGCAGTGCAACGGCACTTTTAGGAGGAGATTTATACGCTACGTATCTGGCTTTTATTGCCTATGGGGTAAAAAATGACAAGGTTATCTCTTTTGATCCTAATTTTAGAGAAGCTTTATTTGGAGATAAGGAAGCACTGTTTAGAGAAAGATGTAAAGAGGTTATCAAACACACGGATATTCTTAAAGTATCGTTAGAAGAGGGGATTCTTATCACCGAGGAAACAGATGAAGAACGGATGATAGATAAGCTTCATGACCTTGGAGCAAAGGTAATAACCATTACAAAGGGCAAAGAGGGCTCTATTCTTTCAATTCATAAAGAAAAGCTTATTGTACCAAGTATACCAGTCAAAATGGTTGATGCGACAGGTGCTGGAGATGCTTATATAGGAGCGGTTTTAGCCCAAGTTGCTGAACTTGACTATCCCAAAGAATCCTTATTAGACAAGGCCTGCATGAGGACAATTATCACGATAGCTAATAAAGTGGGGGCAAAAACAACTGAAAAGTATGGGGCAATACAGGCTATTCCTCAGCTTAGTGAAATAGAGGAGTAGACATTGGAGGCAGTATGAAAACGACAAAACAGTTACCACCATGGTTCGGAGACCTTTTACTGTGTATTACAGCACTGGTATGGGGAGGGGGATTTGTTGGTGTGCAAAAATCTCTTGAAACCCTTAGTCCCTTTTATATGATAGGTATAAGATTTGCTATAGCATCCATTATGCTTACTGTAGTTTTTTGGAAAAAATTAAAAAATATTACCAAGCAGGATTGGATATCAGGCACAATCGTAGGAACTTTATTATTTTTAGGTTTCACTTTTCAGACCATAGGTGCGATGTATTTAAGTATAGGAAAGTTGGCCTTTTTAACAGCTCTTAATGTGATTATGGTACCTTTTTTGGTATATGTCATCTATAAGGAACGTGTTAAAGGTTATAACATCATAGCAGGACTTATAGCAATAGTGGGCTTTAGCTTTTTAAATCTTACAAAGGATACGGGTTTTAGCCTGGGAATAGGAGAAATATTAGGGATATTATGTGCATTAGTTTTTGCAGGTCATATCACATCGTTGGGGCATTTTTCAAAAAAAGATGATATCATTATTTTAGCCATTACGCAGATGGTAGTTTGCTGTATCCTAGCTTTTGTTTTTGCGTTGATATTTGAGAAGCCGCCAGCAGAAATAACGATGCAGATGGCTGTGCCTGTTATCTATTTAGGAGTATTTAGTACGTTTGTGGCCTTCTTATTTCAGACTATAGGCCAAAAATACACTTCTTCTTCCAGAGCAGCGATTATATTATGTATGGAGTCTGTGTTTGGAATTGTTTTTTCTGTTATACTGCTGGGGGAACGGGTGACGACCAATGTTATTATAGGAGCTGTTTTGATATTTTCCAGCGTCCTTATATCAGAATATATGCATGTGAAAACTACCTCACATGTGAGAAGTAATTCACATGTGATAACTACTTCGCGTGTGAAAACTGCCTCAGGGATAGAAGAACATTTGTCAAAAGAGGATAGAGATACTATAGAAAATGTTATAGAAATAAAAAAAAAATTTCAAGCCTAAAAGGAAATAAGCGGAATAACCATAAAGTGCTTGCTAAATGAAGCAGTTACTTTTATAATGGAAAAGAAAATTGCATAGGACAGTTCGTAAACCTCCTGTCTTTAAACAAAACTACGGTAAATAAGATTGGCTTTTATACATAGTGGAGGCTAAGTTTAGTAAGTATGTTTATCGTAGGATTATATCCTACGATTTTTTTATTTTCTTTTTAAATAAAGTATAAAAAGGACTTGAATATGCAAAATAATAACGAGGAGATAGATATGAATATCACAACTAAAATCATTGTAAAGACAGCGGCAATAGCAGCGATCTATACAGTAGTTACCTTAGGACTTGCTTTTATGAGCTATGGTAATATCCAATTTCGAGTATCAGAGATTATGACCCTGCTTGCCTTTTTTGATCCTATTTATATAGGAGGTCTTACATTAGGGTGTTTTTTAGCTAACTTATTAGGACCAAACGGTTTACCGGATGCACTGATGGGAACACCGGCGACATTTATCAGTGTTGTAGCCATTGCCATAACTGGGAAGATAACAAAACAAAGTAAAATAGGTCTGGTTATAGCTTCTTTGTGGCCAACCATATTTAATGGGTTGATTATAGGATACCTGCTATACAAAATGTTTAACCTACCTCTTTTGCTCACAATAGGTCAGGTTGCCTTAGGGGAGTTTGTAGTCATTACTTTGGTGGGAGTACCCTTATTTATGATTTTACTGAATAAATACAAAAATTTCCTGACCCTACTTTTTAAAAATTAATAAACAGTAGAGAAAAGATTAAGTCATTTATTAGCTGAGAAATTTAAATGATATAAAATATTTTTGGGTTTATAAAAAGGAAATAGGCATTTCTTATCGAATAATATATAGTATAACCATTTCATTGAAGTGATATGACTTGGTTGAGAGGAGAGATGATTATGAGATACACCATTAGTGGAAAAAACATTGAACTTACAGAGGCACTAAAGAATGCAGTAGCTGAAAAATTAGTTAAGTTAGACAAGTTTTTTAATGATGACGTGGAAGCACAAGTAACACTTATAGTAGAAAAATTTAATCATATCATTGAAATAACTATTTTGTTTAATGGTTCTGTACTACGTGCTGAAGTAGAAGGCAAAAATATGTACAATATTATTGATGATGCAGTAGATATTATAGAAAAACAAGTTAATAAATATAAGAATAAATTAAGAGCTAAACACAGAAATAATAATACTGTAGCTTTTACACCAGCTTTTATGCAGCAGACAAATGAAGCAGATGAAGCAATAAAGATAGATAGAAGAAAGAAATTTGCAATCAAACCTATGGATGCTGAAGAAGCTGTGCTGCAGATGGAACTGGTAGGTCATAACTTCTTTGTTTACTTAGATGCACACACAGAAGAAGTTAATGTAGTTTATAAGAGAAAAAATGGCACTTATGGACTGATTGAACCAACTTTAAAGTAATCA
>JAQSYC010000172.1 GCA_029256345.1 Clostridia bacterium
AAAGAGCTACAGCCCGCAATTTACAATAAAAGTGACTATCAGATAGAAGGCAAGGTAAAAACAGATATACTTGGAATAGGAACAAATCATTATTACAAAGACGTGGAAAATATGAGGTTGATGAATGGTGCTTTTTATGGAGAACAGGCTGTAAAGGAGGGGAGAAATGTAGTTGTAATCAGTGACCAGCTGGCTATAAAGCTATTTGGTTCAGAGAAAGCCACTGGCAATAGCTGCGACATAGGAGATGCGAAGTATCAAGTAATTGGTGTGTATAAAAAGTTTCAAGATTTATGGCATATTTTTTTAGACGATGGCAGAGAGCGGGTCTACTTTCCTATTACAAGCCAAGCCGCCAAGCCGTCAAAGGTAGAGGTGCTTCTTATTGAAACGCTGAGGATGCAGCCAAGAGGCTAAAAAGTCTTAAGCAGCTGCCTATAAGCATACTGGCACTTTTTCTTGCGATTTATATAAGCAAAGTCATTTTTAGTGTTGTAAAAGAAAAAGATGTGAGTTTAAAACATAAAATAATTCTTATGAGCATTTGCGGGATAGGTGGCTATTTAATGATGCGCATGGGAATTAAACCTATATATATTTCACAGGAGGCCTTACCATCGTATAATATTTTTGATATAAGCTTTTACATAAAACATTTAAGAGAACGCCATGTGATCTATTATTATTTTCTTGAACTGAATCTGTCACACTATCAAAAAATTTATAGATATATAAGTCACATGATATGGCTATTGAATATAGGGCAGGTTATCTGCTACTTTAAAATAAAGTCTCTATACAAATAATTTTTGAGAGGAAAAGTGAGATGAAAAAAGAGATAAGAAAAGTGCTTGTAGGGATTATGACCCTATGCAGTCTGATTGCCGGAGGGTGTAGTGGGAACGGGGTAGCAGTGAATAAAGAAATCCCTATGGGGCGTTATATAGAAGAAGATTTGACAATAGAAGATTTGAATGCTGCAGAGGCTAATCCTTTGGCCTTGTTAAAAACAAAAGAAGGAAAACTCCAGTTTTATGCATATGATAATGCATTTAAAGTATATGAACAAGACGATTTAGGAGAGTGGCATATTAAACAGAGTGAGTGGGTGGAGGCGTTTAATAAGATAGAGATGTATAGCGTCCAATATATAACTAACGATAAGAATGGAAACTTATACATTTTTTATGGGGGACAAGATGGTGAGGACAACAGGACTTTTGTTGCCAAGGTAGAAGGGAATGAACTCAAAATCATCAAGGTTAACTGGCAAGACGGGAGGTTATATAAAATACCTAATAGTGTCACGGTATTGGATGATGGGGATATGATAATAGCAGATCATAAGGGGATAGAGCGCTATAGCCTGACAAATGGCGGTTTTATTAGAAGCTATGAGGGATCGCCAACTCACTTTATAGTGATGAATCATAAGCTTTATCAAATAAGCGACGAACAAAGCAGCATAGAGGTTTATGATATAGATACAGGCGTATTAGATAGAAGTATTCCTTGTGAAAACGTAGACAGTCATACTCAATTTGTTGTTGGAGAAAATGAAGACTTCTACTTGGTGGGGGACTTTGGGGTGAAACATCTCAATAAAGACGGTACAATGTGGGAACTTGTAGTTGATGGCAACTTAACATCTTTTAGTATGCCTTCTTATATCCTGAAGCAGGCACAAGTTATAAATAACGAAATTTTTATAGTATTTACGAAAAATGCAGGCGGTATGGTTTTAAAAAAATATACCTATTCTAAAACAACACCAACCTTGCCTACAACTGAGATTATAGCCTACACCCTAAAAGAAAATGCCACCCTTAGGCAAATAGTAGCGCAGTATCAAAATAGTCACCCCGATATTCGGGTGACGGTACAAGTCGGATTGGATCAAAATAGTACATTAACAGAATATGATGCCATTAATGCTTTAAATACAGAGCTTATGGCAGGTAAAGGACCAGATTTAATACTTCTAGATGGGCTAAATGCAGATACCTATCTAGAAAAAGGTATCCTGGCAGATCTTAGTGACTGGATAGATCAAAATGAGGTACTGAGCGAATGTCTTGAAAACATTGTATCAGCGTATCAGGTAGAAGATAAGCTGTATGCCCTACCGGTACATTTTACTGCGCCTATGTTATGGGGAGAGGAAGATGTTATTCAGCAGGCTCAAAGTATCGAAGACTTGGCGGCCTATAAAGCCGAACATTCCAAGGATAGCCTTATTTCTTATAAAACAGCAGAGCAATTAATTGAGCTGTTCTATACGGCCAGCAGTTCAGACTGGTTTGATCAAGGTGGGAAAATGGATGAAGCTCAGATTATCGATTTTTTAGAAGCCGTAAAGGCATTGGAAAAGCAAGGAGAAGAAGCAAATCCCGATGCTGAAAGGTCTATCACTCAGGAAGGGTTTCAAAACATTGGGTTAGATATGGAAGACCTCATAGATGTAGCTTTTGGATACGCAGATATACAGTTTATAAGACCTTCAACCATGTTGGATTTGTTAGGGGGAGCGGCAACCAATCGACAAAGGAGAGGAGGAGGGTTTGCCATAATAGATGATCAATTTGTAGAGAAGGAAGAAATAAATATGCAGCAGGTTGAAGATGAGTTTACTATATTGGCCAATCAAAGAGGAAGTGTATTTGAGCCTAGGAGTATTTTAAGTGTTAATGGGGCAAGCAGCAAGCAAGACATAGCGATGGATGTTATAAAAGTGGCACTTTCACAAGCAACTCAAGATATAGATATAGGAGATGGTTTTCCGGTTAACAGAGTGTCCTTTGAGAGGTGGATACGGGGGGAAAGCTGGAATCAAGGTTCAGGATGGGCTATTTCCTCAGATCGAGAGGGAAAGGAAGCGGGGATGGTATACATAGAATGGGGATATGAAGCAGTGCTGACAAAATTTATGGAGACATGTAAAACCCTAAAAGAACCCATAAAAACTGACCCGGTATTATTGAAAATCATCTTAGAGGAGTCTAAAGGTTATTTTGAAGAAAGTTTGACAGTTCAAGAGGCTGCAAAGGCGATTAAAGAAAAAGCAGAGTTCTATTTAGAAGAGTAGAGGTAAACTGAAATATATCGTATACTTAAATTTCGTTTTTTAGTGAGGCGAAAAAATTCTGTAGAATATATAATTAAAAATGTTTAAACTAGGGTGTATATCCTAGTTTTTTTGTTATAATTTATATAAAAGTTATAATGAGGGGAAAGCATGAAAAACATATTAATAAAAATATTAAATGGTTTATATATAATTTTGACAGGCTTATGTTATATCACAGTAATCATTCTAAAAGAAAAATATAGTTTAGTATTAATAAGAGAGACATTTTATACTTTATTATTATTAACTTTTGTTTCAGCAGTAACGATAAAGTATATGGAAAACCATAAAATAAATAAAAAAATTAGTATACCAACAATATTAGTTTCAGTCTCATTATTTGGGTATATAATAGGAGGAATATCTCATGTGGATACAAAATATGTTGAGATAGCGTCTCCTTTAAATAAGTATGAGCTTCTCTTAGAAGATACTAGAGAAGGATTTGAAATATCTAAGAGTAAAATATATATGAAGAAGCTATATATTTTTAAAGAATATGTAGGAACAATAAGAGTTGAAAAATGGGGAGATATCATAAAAAGTGAGCGCACAAAGTTGAAGTGGATAGATGAAGATATATTAGCAGTTGAATTTCAACATAACAATGGGAAATTATATAAATTTAAATTGGATTTCAATAAAAACAAGTTTATTGAATATACTAACTGACCGAAGATGTCATATTGACAGATTATATAGCAACGACAAAAATAAAAGGATCGGAAGGGATACCCAACGTGGATAAGCATAAAATTCTAGTGATTGATGATGATAAAAACATATGTGATCTCTTGGCACTTTATTTGGAGGATGAAGGCTTCACACTTTATTTTGCTCATGACGGCAGTATGGGGTTAGATATGATTAAGAAAAACCCAATAGATTTGGTGCTCTTAGATGTGATGCTTCCATCTATCAATGGATGGGAAGTTTTAAAGATGATTAGAAAGACCAGCCAGGTGGCAGTTATCATGATTACAGCCAAAGACATGGTGGAAGATAAGCTGCAAGGCTTTGATTTGGGTGCTAATGACTACATCGTTAAACCCTTTGATCCAAGAGAAGTGATAGCAAGGGTCAAGGCAAGGCTTAAAGACTACCCCGAAGAAAATAAAAATAGTAAAAAAATCTTAAAATATAAGGATTTAGTGATCGATATGAATCGCTATGAAGTGCTTTTAAGCGGACAGACACTAGCGCTTAAGCCTAAAGAAATACAGCTTATTTATTTCTTGATGAATAATCAAAATATAGTGTTTGCCAGAGATAAGCTTTTGGAGCGGGTTTGGGATTATGATTTTATAGGAGATACCCGTACTGTGGATGTTCATATAAAAAATCTAAGGGAAAAAATCGTAGCGGCAGGGGCCCCTATCAAAATAAAAACCGTATGGGGCGTAGGCTATAAGCTAGAGGTGATCTAATGTTTAAAAGCTTTTTTTCTAAGTTGGCCATAACTTATATCTTAATTATCATAGTGGTGATCAGCTTGTTTTCCTATGC
>JAQSYC010000173.1 GCA_029256345.1 Clostridia bacterium
TATTTAAAAAGAGAAGGGTGTGAATAAAGTGTTTAGAGTTGAACATAACAAATTAATCTGGGAATATGATAGCGAAAAAGTAAGTATAGAAGCTTGGGGTGAAAGCAGTTTGCGCGTGAGAGGTACTAAAAATATGTCCTTAAATGAGACACAAAACTGGGCACTATTAGATCCAGACGCTATCGTAGCCCAAATACAGATGACTGAATCTAACGCCGTTATAACTAATGCAAAGATAAAAGCAATAGTATCTAATAGCGGTAAAATAACATTTTTTAATCAGAAAAATGAAGTGATTCTTGAAGAATATATGCGTACCCGTATTCTTGAAGATTTTAAAGAAGAAGCGGCAATAGGTGAAAATCTTAACCCAGAGTTCTGTAGTGCACTTATGGTCACAGCTAGAGAGTTTAAGCCTATTTTAGGAGGAGACTACGCCCTTACTATGCGTTTTGAATCTAAAAAAGATGAAAAGCTCTATGGGATGGGACAATATCAACAGGAATTTTTAAATTTAAAAGGCTGCACATTAGAACTTGCGCAACGGAATTCACAGGCAAGTGTACCTTTTCTAATGTCAAATTTAGGCTATGGATTTCTATGGAATAACCCCGCCATAGGAGAAGTTAATTTTTCAAATAATATCACTCAGTGGAAAGCGTATGCTACTAAAGAATTAGATTATTGGATTACTGCTGGAGACACTCCGGATGAAATAGAACAAGCTTATGCAAGGGCTACCGGTAGGGTACCTATGATGCCTGATTATGCCATGGGTTTTTGGCAATGCAAATTACGTTACCGTACACAGGAAGAACTTTTGAATGTGGCAAGGGAATATAGGCGAAGAGAGCTGCCGCTTTCTGTTATTGTCATTGATTATTTTCACTGGACCAATCAAGGAGATTGGAAATTCGATAAAGAATACTGGCCAGATGTAGAGGGGATGATTAAAGAACTTAAGGAAATGGGTATAGAATTGATGGTCTCGATTTGGCCGACAGTTGAAGCAAGATCAGAAAACTATCAAGAAATGCTTGAAAAAGGGCTGTTGATTAGAACTGAACGTGGTATACGTCCTCAGTTTTTATATAAAGGGAACAGTGCTATCATTGATGCAACTAATCCCCATACAAGAAGCTATGTTTGGAGTAAAATCAAAGAAAATTATTATAATAAAGGCATCAAAACCTTTTGGCTAGATGAAGCAGAACCAGAGTATGAGGCGTATGATTTTGATAATTATAGATATTACCTTGGACCTAATGTGCAGATAGGAAATATTTATCCAACGAAGTATGCTCAAATGCTTTATGAAGGAATGGAGCAAGAAGGGCAAGAAAATATCATCAACCTATTAAGATGTGCTTGGGCAGGAAGTCAACGCTATGGGGCACTTGTATGGTCAGGAGATATCCACTCAAGTTTTCGATCAATGCGTAATCAACTGGCAGCAGGACTCAACATGGGCATTGCAGGTATTCCATGGTGGACTACAGATATTGGAGGATTCCATGGAGGAGATCCTAAAGATGAAAAATTTAGAGAATGTTTTATTAGATGGTTCCAATATGCAACATTTTGCCCAGTTATGAGATTACATGGTTTTAGAGAACCTATTACGCCGCCGCTGACACCAGATAAATTAGGGGGTGGGGTGTGTGAAACAGGGGCAGAAAATGAGATTTGGAGTTACGGAGAAGAAGCTTACCCAATACTTAAAAGATTCTTGTTCATACGTGAAGGAATTAAGTTATATGTCAAAGAACAAATGCAGAAAGCTCATGAAAAAGGGATACCGCCTATGAGACCTTTATTTTATGATTTTCCAGAGGATGTAAAAGCGTGGGAGATTGAAGACCAATATCTGTTTGGACCGGATATTTTAGTCGCTCCTATTTTATATGAGGCAGTAAACTCAAGAAAAGTATATCTGCCAAAGGGAGCAAAATGGACCAATGCTTTTACCAAAGAGAGCTTTGAAGGTGGAAAAGAAATAGAATGTAGTGTGCTATTAGATAGCCTGCCTATATTTATAAAAAATGACAAAGATATTTTAGAGATATTTTAAATAGGATAAAGACACAAGCTATTAGAGGTATAAAACCTAACTTTTAATAAAGCTGAAAGGAGAGGGAGAAAAGATGAAGGATGTAAAGCAACATACCTCAATTGATTTTAAGGATATTATAATTACCAGTCCTTTTTGGAAAGACCGCATTGAGTTAATGGCTGAGAAAGTCATACCTTATCAGTGGGATGCTTTAAATGATAATATAGCAGGGGCAGAACCTAGTCATGCCATAGAAAACTTCCGTATTGCAGCAGGAGACTCTAAAGAACCTTTCCACGGAATGCTTTTCCAAGATAGTGATGTTGCAAAATGGATAGAAGCTGCAAGTTATAGCTTGGTGCATTACCCAAATAAAGACCTTGAAAGTAAAATAGATGAGGTTATTGAGCTCATTGGAAGAGCACAGCAAAAAGATGGCTATTTAAATACATATTATACAGTAGCGTGTCCCAAAAAGCGTTGGACTAATTTTTCATTTGGGCATGAATTATATTGTGCAGGGCATTTGATTGAAGCGGCAGTAGCACATTTCAATGCTACAGGGAAAAACAGCCTCCTAGATATTGTGTGCCGATATGCCGATCATATAGACTCCGTAATGGGGCCAGAAAATAATAAAATGCAAGTTTATTGTGGTCATGAAGAAATTGAGTTAGCACTTGTAAGGCTCTATCACGTTACTGAGGAGAAACGTTATTTGAGACTTGCACACTATTTCATTAATGAAAGAGGTAAACAACCCTGCTTTCTAGAGAATGAATCAACTTATGGGAGTGATTTAAACAAATCCAGGTGGTCGCTCCTAGACTATCATCAGGCCCATAAGCCTGTAAGAGAGCAGACAAAAGCAGATGGTCATGCGGTACGTGCTATGTATTTATATACTGCAATGGCAGATATTGCTTTAGAAACAGGAGAGAAAGAACTAGAGGATGCATTAGAAAAATTGTATGATAATGTTAGACAAAAACGTATGTACATCACAGGGGGATTGGGTTCACAAGGACATGCGGAAAGATTTACTTTTGATTATGATTTACCTAATGATACGGCGTATACAGAGACTTGCGCAGGAATAGGATTTGTATTTTGGATGCACAGAATGCTCCACCTAAATACAAAGAGCAGCTATGCAGACGATATGGAAAGAGTATTATATAATGGCATTTTAAGCGGAATATCTTTAGATGGAACGAGATATTTTTATGTGAACCCATTAGAAGTTCTACCAGAAGCTGTACAAAAGAGATTTGACTTAGACCATGTAAAAGCTGAGCGAGTACAGTGGTTTGGGTGTGCTTGTTGTCCGCCTAATATAGCAAGATTAGTCACTTCAATTGGTCAGTATATCTATACTGTAAGTGATCATACGATTTATACACATTTATACATTGGAGGAGAAGCTCATATCAATTTGAAAGACGGTGAGGTAAATATCACTCAAACCACTCACTATCCATGGGAAGGCAGCGTTAAGATACAAGTTAATACAAAGATAAAAGAAATATTTACACTTGCACTGAGAATACCTGATTGGTGCAATCATTATCATATGTCTATTAATGGAGAGGCTGTAAGTTCATTATACAAAGAAAATGGCTATCTACTTATTAGAAAAGAGTGGGAAGAAGAGGAAGTTGTAGAGATTGAATTTGATATGCCAGTACAATTAATTCAAGCACATCCTAAAGTCAGAGAAAATGCCGGGAAAATAGCTATTACTAGGGGGCCGCTGGTATACTGCGTTGAAGAGGTGGATAATGGAAGTAATCTATCTGCTCTTTCAATAGCACTGGGGAGTGAGTTTGAAAAAGAGTATCGGCATGATTTATTGGGAGGAGTAGTTATTCTCAAAGCAGAGGGGTATCGTGAAGATGAGGCAGCTACAGGAGGAGAACTCTATAGAATTGCTACAAATAGTGACAAGCCTATAAAAATTGTGGCAGTTCCTTATAGTATGTGGGGAAATAGGGGAAATGGGGAAATGTCTGTTTGGATTAGAAAAAAATAATCAGCTATATAATCAAATAACAACTCATCTCATAAATCATCATGGGATGAGTTGTTTGCATTTTAAAACCTATATAACAAATGTTTTAGAGTTCTCATAGTGTGGAGGTTGGGTCATGGCATAAGGGTTCAGGATATGCTCAAGCTGAGTCTTGTTTAAGAGGTTTTCAGAAAGGATGAGTTCCTTTATAGAAACACCTGTTTTTAAGGATGTTTTTGCAACATCAGCTGCTTTTTGATAACCGATATAAGGGCATAAAGCGGTTGTAATACCTACACTCCTAT
>JAQSYC010000174.1 GCA_029256345.1 Clostridia bacterium
CTTAAATTATTATATCCCTTACTCTATTTTAAATTTATTAATTTCTTGACATAACGCTTCAGAAAGAATAAACAACTCTTTCGAAGAATCTGCAATCACTTCAAGTGATGCCACCTGCTCCTCGCCTGCTGCAGATATCTCTTCCATACTAGCAGAAGACTCCTCTGCAATACTTGCTATCTCTTCTGTCTGATTGGTTATCTGTTTGGATTGATCATCTACACACTTCATAGCTTCTGCTGTCTTTTTAAAGCTACTTGCAATCTCTGCATTTGTGGCTTTGATTTTTTCAAATGACTCTTGTGTGACTATAAGCGCTTGTTTTTGCTGATCAATCAGTTCTTTGTTGGTGCCTATATGCCTTACTACCTGCTCTGTTTTATCTGTTGTCTCTCTAATAATCTCATCAATCACCTTTGCAGACTTAGCTGATTCTTCTGCAAGATGCCGTATTTCATCTGCAACTACTGCAAACCCTTTGCCAGCTTCCCCTGCTCTAGCTGCTTCTATGGCGGCATTAAGGGCTAATAGATTGGTCTGACTGTTAGCTTCCTGTGATACAGCAATATTTTCTTCCATTTTTTCGGACTGCAGTTTGACAGCCTGCTGTCCCTCCTTAATCATCCCTAGAGAAGCCACTGCCTGCTCTGATCCTGTAAACGCCTGCTTTGTAATGCCATCAATAAGTGCTGTCATTTCATACAATGTTGTATTAATCTCCCCAATAGCTTTGGCTTGGCTGCTGTTGCCTGCTGCCATCCCACTTATTGTGGCAACAACTTGTGTCACTGTTTTTACATTTTCATCAGTACCTCTACTAAGATTTTTTGAGTGATTTGTAAGTGTTCCAGATATATTCTGGAGTTTACTTGCCATTTCTCTTAGAACTACCCTTGTCTCTATCAGCGCTTGTGCCATAACACCACTTTCATCTTTGTACTTGTGCATATCGTCAAAAGATCGATCCAATACAAGGTCAAACTCAGCTGTCTTTTTAGTTAACTTTGTTATTCTAGTAATCGGCTTAGCGATATAGTTCCCTAACACGTAGGATGCTATCCCCCCCAATACCAGTGACCCTACAATCCCCACAAGCACAGGTATCGGCAAAACGAATTGGCTGTCTGCTGCAACTAAACTAGCTGAGCTTATAGCCTCTGTGTTGTCTGCTGTCTTCCAGCTGTTGTTCATATACAGCGAGATTCCCCCATTAATAAGTGCCACAATAACTGTATTAATGAGTGACAACATAACAATTTTAGTAGCTATCTTTTTCATAAATTCCTCCCCATTTACTTAACACAAATTTATAATATTACGTTATTAACTCCAATAATAACATACTGCAACTTAATTTGACAACATTTAACAATATTTTAAATATTTAAATTTAATATTTACCTAACATTCTTTTAACTTAAACTTAATTCACCACTATTTAAAGCATAATAAAAGGCTCCGGCAATTGCCAGAGCTTTTATTATGCGATCTTAAATTGACTGATTTCTCCCTTCAAGTCTTCTGCCAATCCAAAGAGTTCCTTGGCCGAATTGGAAATCTCTTCCATACTTGCTGCAGACTCCTGTGTGGCTGCCGCCATGGACTCTGTTTGCACAGTAATCTCTTTTGACTTTTCATTGATATCTTCCATAGCCTTTGAAGTGTCTTTGAAGTTTACAGCCATACTTTCATAGGTTGACTTGATTTTTTCAAAGGTATCGTCTGTAATGACCAGCGCCTCCTTTTGTTCATCCATTAACAAATGAGCTGTATGAATGTCCTTCACCACTTTACTTGTTTTATCTGTCGTCTGAGTAATAATCTCATGAATGACCTTGGCGGCTTTTGCTGAGCTCTCCGCTAAGTTTCTGATCTCATCTGCAACCACTGCAAAACCTTTTCCGGCTTCCCCCGCCCTAGCTGCCTCTATGGCAGCATTAAGCGCTAACAAATTGGTCTGGTCCGCTATGGAGGTAATAATATTTATGGTGTCTGCCACCTTCCCTATCATGACGCTCAGCTCTTCAATAGATTGATTAACTTCTGAGGATATCGCTACGTTTTCTTCCATCTTTTTAACTTGTACCTGTACTGCTCTTTCACCTTCTTTAACGGTATCCACTGACTTTGCCGCATGGGCGGAAGCTACTGATAGCTTTGCCGTAATATCTTCAATAAGACCTGAAACACCTGCCAAGGTATGATTAACTTTAACAATAGCCTCTGCTGCGTTGCCATTGCCTTGTGCCGCTTCATTGATTGTTTCAGACATCTGCATAAGGGCGTACACATTTTCATCTGTCGTATGGCTTAGCTTTTCTGAGTGCTGTACCAACGAACTTGATATGCCCTGCAGCTTCACCGCCATATTTCGCAGTACCCTTCTTGTTTCACCGAGAGCCTTTGCCATTTCTCCGCTTTCATCTCTGTACGCATATAACTCTTCAAAATTCTTTTCATGTATGAGATCTAACTTAGCTGTTTTTTGTGTAAGCTCTGTAACCTTTAAAATAGGTTTAGCGATATATTTACCTAGACTATAAGCTAATAGAATACCCAATATCAACGAAACAAACAGACCAATCATTATAGGTGTTGGGGGTAAAAAACCAGCAATCCCCCCTGGTGCTACAGTGCCTTCAGCGCCCACTTCCACAGCAGCACTGGGCATTTCTCTGCTGTTATTCATATAAATTGACACCCCTACATTTAAAGCTGCTACAATGATGGTATTAACTACGGATAAACTAATAATCTTTGTCGCTATTTTTTTCATAAGTATCTCCTCATTTTTCTCTGTAAAGATTTGGCCGTGGTAAGCCCTGTCAGTTGTTTGCTTTGACCCCTCTGTTGCCTTGAGTCATTGTTGTATTACCTGTCGTTGGCAGTTCTCCTGCCAGCTGCGCAGTTATATTTTCTATTCGCTCTCTTATAAAGTTAATGATAGAACCAGAACTACCCATCATACCACCGCCTGGTCCACCCTGCATCCCTTCACCTCTTTCGGGTCTGTCACCATTCACATTACCTTCTGGTCTCTCTGGTCTGTCACCATTTTGAAACCCTTCTGGGAAATCAGGAGGCGCCTGCATCCCCTCTCCATTTGGAGGCATTTGCTGATCGTTTCTTTCATTCTGTACTTCTGTACTAGCCGCTTGTGGGATATTGCTCATACTGGTTTCCTGAGTCTCAGAATAAGTTATGGCCGCCTCAAACTGTTCCATTGTATAAAACTTTGTAGGGTCTGCCTCTACATAAGGTCTTATAAGCTCTGCGAGGTTATCTACCCTTTCTTCGAACCCGTTTAAATAGGTCATCAGTTCTTCTATATAGCCATGATACTTTTCTTTATATTCCTCTACCGCCAATAGATTTTTGATAAGAGGCAGGTTATCAATATTCACTCCCAATACAGGCTCATCAATAGGAATAGTTGTTTGACTTCCGCCTCCTCCAAAACCAGCTATAGACATATTGTAATCCCATGGAATAACCGTAAATTTTCCATCCTGACCATAGAGATAATAATTTTGTGCCATGTTACCGCTGTAGCTGTCGTAGTTGCCAAGCACTGTATTAGCAGCAATATACTTTAGGGCACTATCTACATCCAGCACTTCTTCAATATTGCCTTTTTCGCCGCTTGGCATTTCATTAAGTGTTTTTATGAACGCCTTAAGATCTGTTTTGGTCTCATCTTCTCCTAGCTTTAACTCACTTTTTTCATATTCACTGCTCTCTTCATATTGAAGCGTACTGCCCTGCTCTTGTTTGTAAAGATTACCGGTACTATCTTCAAAGTTTCTTTCTACAAAGCTGTCATCTGGTGCCTCTACACATAAGTAAAACCCATAGAGTTCTCCGTTAATATAGATATTTGCAAACGTTGTTAGGGGCACATCTGCACCTATTTCTCTTAGCGCCTCATAGCTTAAATACTCTCTCATATAAGAAGCATCTGAATACATATTGTTAAGGACAAACTCATCAAGACCTAAAAGACTTTGGTCTTCTACATATTTATCCAGTTTGATTCTAAAGCTATAACGATCTGAATCACTGTTCGCAACTGATCGTAATGTAAGATTGCCTTTTGTCCTAAAGCCTACATTCTCCACTTTCACGCCATCTACCGTTACTGATGCACTTTTATACTCCTCTGCCAGTGGGTCACTTAACATACTTTCCCAATCTTCATCAGTAACCTCCACATAGATATCTAGAATCTTATCCTGTTCAAACAGCGTTTCATACCCACTCTCTTCACTTGATAACTCCGCTTCAGCCGTTTCCTCAATGTTTGGAAACTCTGTACTTGCTAATGCCTGCGTATTGGCACAACCTATCATGCTAAATGTGAGAAGCACTACGGCCAGTCCTGCAGTCAACACTTTTTTTAGTTTTATATTTTTCATTGTTATTCTTCCTTTCACTTTTTAATTTGGATAACTGTTCTTTATATCTTCAAGACCCTCTCACCCTAATGGCTTGGTTTAATAAGCCTGTGCATCAGCTGTCATAGATAAAGTAATATTAAGATTGCCATTTCTGCAGCGCAGCTCATCTAAAAATGCTTTTTGACTTTTTTCATGATCCATCGTTACACTATACACCAATTCATATAGACTTCCTAAGTCTGTTGTTTTGACCTTTTTAAGTTCATACTCTATTGTAAAAGCTTCAAATATATCATCAAAAGCCCCCTCATAATCAAGATCCTCTGGAATCACTATTTTTAAAGTTTTTTGCAAAGATTTTTTTGCTCCAAAGTTAAAGAGACTGAGCATGATCATAAGGAAACAAAGCACTACTGTAAATAAGATGGCATAACCATAAAATCCAACCCCACAGGCAAGACCTGCTGCCATAGTGAAAAGTACATAAGCAATATCCTTTGGATCTCCTGGGGCACTTCTGAATCTAATAATGGAAAAGGCACCAGCTAAACTAAAGGCCCTTGCCACATTACTGCCAATCAAAAGGATAATAATAGCAATAACCGTTGGGACAAGAATAAGGGTCAGAGAAAAATTTTGTGAATAACTGCCTTTATTGGCTGTACGTATATAAGTTAAACTTATAAGTCCTCCTAAAGCAAAAGATACTCCAAGGGTTAAAATGGCACTGATTAAAGATATCGTTGTATTATCTACTGAACTGCTGAGTATTGTTTCAAACATACGCTCTTTCTCCTCTCATTCTCATAGTGCTCATGAGCATCCTTTTATGCTCTGTACCATACTTAGAAAAGCTGGTTTTGTAGGCTTTGTGTTCTGCCAGTAGTTTAGACAGCCATAGGGGGATACTGTTTTCTGCCTTGACTTCCATCAGCCATACATCTGGCTCTAATAGGCTTTCACCATAATCTCCTTTTTCAAGCTTTAAGTCATACCTTCTTGTTCTGATGTTGGTATCAAAGGTTATTCTCAAATCCCTGCATGCTTTGCTGAACATGGCATGTCTGTCATACGCCAGATAAAGCTTAGGTTCCAGTTCATATCTGTCTAAAAAATACTCTATTTCATTTAAAACCTGCTTATTCATATAGGGCTTAAGCTCCGGTTTTTCTCCAGAACTCAAAAAGTCATAGGCCTCATTTAATCTCAGTGTTGTTCTTCTTTTATTAACCAGCCCGCAAACCTTCTTTTTGATTTCTACATATACCTTTTGGTTCTCTTCCGGAACCCCATATGCCCTAAGGCGTAGTTTCTCCTTGTATTTAGGCTTAGCCAGTGAACTTCTTATTAGGTGATTATCTCTTGTATCGTAGTAAATATT
>JAQSYC010000175.1 GCA_029256345.1 Clostridia bacterium
TTTTCAACAGGTTATCTTCGCAAGTGGTTTAAGGAGTATAGCGGCGGTTCTATATCCGACTACATATTAAAACAAAGACTTGAATCTGTTAAGAACCTGCTGGAACAAACGGATTGGGCTGTGATGGAGATAGCGGAACGCACAGGCTTTCAAACAAAAAGTCACTTTTTTACTGTTTTTAAAAAGCATACTGGGGCTACGCCAAATGATTATAGAATTTCAAAAAGAACTGATATTTAAAATAAGAACAGCTTATTATTACATGTGAGAACCTATATTTAAATCGAGAACTTTACACTAAAGCTCATAGAACCCTATAATCGAAGTTATAAATAACAGCGATAGGAGGGAAGAGAGTGGTAAATTTTCGAGGTATTATAGGTTTTTTTTCAGGCATAAAAGTGGATATTAAAAAAAACCCTTATTTATATGCCCTAGGGATACCGGGTTTTTTGTTTTTTGCTTTTTTTTCCTATTTACCCATGTTTGGTCATGTACTTGCCTTCAAGAAGTACAGAGTAAGTGATGGTATATGGGGAAGTGAGTGGGTAGGTCTTGATAATTTCAAGTTTTTCTTCTCAGGACATGATTGGATTAATGTCACCCGAAATACACTTTTATTGAATACACTTTTTTTATTTATGACCACTGTTATAGCTATAGCCATTGCAGTATTTTTAAATGAAATCCGATCAGAGGTTTTCAAGAAACTAGCACAATCAGTTATATTTTTGCCTTATTTTATTTCATGGATGGTTATTAGTTTAATGGTTTTTGCATTACTAAATTTTGATGCAGGCATTATTAATCGTACACTTGTTTCGCTTGGAATGGATAAAGTTGAATGGTACCAAGATGCAAGTAAGTGGCCAGCCATCATGTCAATTGTTTATGTGTGGAAGTTTGCTGGATATAATTCAATTATTTACCTTGCAGCGATCACGGGTATGCCGCAAGAAGTTTATGAGAGTGCAAAGGTTGACGGAGCGACTAGGTTTCAGATGATTATAAGAATTACACTTCCTATGCTTGCACCAACGGTTATTACATTAGTATTGTTAGGTATTGGACGTATATTTTTCGGAGATTTTGGGATGTTTTATGGAATCATTGGAGATAATCCAGCACTCTATAGCACAACAGATGTCATTGATACTTTTGCTTATCGTTCATTAAGACAATTAGGTAACTTCAGTATGTCATCTGCAATTGTCTTATATCAATCTATGATGGGCCTTGTTACGATAGGTTTGTTTAACTTTATAGTTAAGAAAATAAATAAAGATTACAGTTTATTTTAGGGGGAATGAAAATGTCAAATTTAGCATTAAATCAAAGGACTAAAATAAGGGCATCTTCCTCAGATACGATATTAAAAGCTTTTATCTACATATCCATTGTCATTGTGGCGTTGCTTTGTTTTATTCCTTTTTGGATTGTATTTATTAATTCTTTTGCGTCCGAGGGTGCTATTATGCAAGATGGCTTTACGCTTATCCCATCTGAATTTAGTATAGACGCCTATAAGTTTATTCTAAGAGGGGCTCAGGTATGGAGAAGTTATGGCATTACAATTTTTGTAACGGTTGTTGGTACTGCTCTCGCAGTGATGGTTTCTACTATGCTTGCCTATCTTATTGCCAGCCCAAAAGTAAAATATCGGAATGTGATTGGATTTATGACATACTTCACAATGATTTTTGGCTCTGGCCTTGTAGGTTTTTATATTATGATTGCATCATGGCTTAATCTAAAAGATAACATTTTAGCCATGATTTTACCGTATGTTGTTAACCCATTTTATGTTTTTATTTTAGTCAGCTTTTTTAGAGACTTACCACAAGAACTTTCAGAATCAGCGATGATTGATGGAGCTAATGATATGATTACCTTTTTTAAAATCGCATTGCCAGTTTCAAAACCGGTTATTGCAACAGTATCACTATTTTATGCATTAGTTTACTGGAATGACTGGTGGCTTGCTTTATTATTTATCGACGATTATCAAAAGCAGCCGTTACAGATGATGATTCGTAAACTTATGGCCAATGTAAATATGGCCCAGTATGTAGGAGGGACAACAAATTATGGTGCTGTAATCCCAACTATGGGGATTCAATTAGCTATTGTATGTATCACAATAGGACCTATTATTCTGCTCTATCCATTTGTCCAAAAATATTTTGTAAAGGGCATAATGATTGGATCAGTTAAAGGATAAAAGTACATTAAAACTAATAATAAATTGAGGGGGAAATGTATGAAGAAATTAATTAAAAAATTGATGGCAGCAGCAATGGTAACAGTCATATCAACGAGCATGTTAGCTGGTTGTTCAGGGAAAAAAGCTGAGGATGCTTCAACTCCAGCCAAAACAGAGGAAGTGACTAAGGCTGCTGAAAACAGCGTAGATATCAGCAAAGAAGAGACACTGAAAATATTTATACCAGGAGATCGTCCAGCTGCTTTTGATAAAGTAATAGCTGAAGCTGAAGCTAGAATGAAAGATACAGTAAATGTTAAGTTAGATGTTGTGTTTGTGCCTTGGTCAGATCTTCAGACAAAAGTAACACAAACATTAAATTCAGGCGAAAAATGCGACATCATTTTTGATGCACCTTGGAATGGTATGAATACAAATGTAAGTACAGGTTACTATGAGCCAATGGAAGACCTTCTTGCAAAATATGGTCAAAACATTTTAAAGACAACTCCAAATGAGATGTTTGAAGCAAATAAATTTGCAGGAAAAATTTATGGTATTCCTCTTGGAGTTCTGCAAAAACCAGCAGGAGCCTATTTAGTTCGTAAAGATATTCGTGAAGCACTAGGCCTTCCTGAAATCAAGAGTTATCAGGAACTGGAAAAGATGATGTATGCTGTAAAAGAAAAATATCCAGATATGATTCCATTCCTCCCACAGAATACTGCAGGTAATGACCGTAGTGCTGCTATGATGAGACTATACTTTGAAAATCCTAATCAAATCGAACGTACAGAAGCATTTGGAACAAGCCATGTCCTTTATTTCAAAAACAACGATGGAAAGGTGTATAACCTTTTTGAGGAAATGGACTCAGACATCTGGAGCTACATTGAAAATGCACGTAAGCTCTATAATGACGGGATTATTTACAGAGATATGCTAGCTGTTGCAGATATTGCAACAGAAGCTAAAAAAGGTAATGTAGCCATCAGTGTTAAAGGTGATATAGGAGTTGACGCAGCGACTCAAACAGCACTTAAATCAGTTAATCCAAATTATGAATTTGAAACAGTTGATTTTTATAGTACAAATCCAGGCGCATACACTTCAGACTTCAAACAATGGAACTTTGTTTGTATTCCTAAAGTTAGTAAAAATAAGGAACGTGCGATGATGTTTTTAGATTGGGTTCGTACAGATCAAGCAAACTATGATTTACTTGCTTATGGCTTTAAAGGCGAAACCTTCAATACACCTGATGAAGACTCCTATTCATTTATAGGTACAGATTATACATGGTTCCCATATGCTTGGATTTGGAATCCTACTCAAGATAGAGTTTCTTCTGATTTAAATGAAAAAGATAAGGCAACTTACCAATACTTTAGTGATGCTAGCAACTTTATACCTAGTAAGTTACTTGGTTTTACTTTTAATGCTGAAAAGGTTACAAATGAAATTGCACAGTTTAATTCTATTGAAGCCAAGTACTATCCACTCATTATTAATGGTGTTACTGATCCACAGCAAGAATGGGATAAATTTAAAGCAGAAGCTTCTGACGTTGTAAAAACTATCCAAACTGAGTATCAAGCACAGATTGACACATTTCTTGCTCAATAAGATTTATAAAATTTTGTATAAGAGCAGCTATGGATATCACAGCTGCTCTTTAATATAGGAGAAAATACATGTTAAGATATAATAAAAATCCAATTATTACTCCTGCACAGGTAAAACCGTCTAGACCAGATTTTGAAGTTATCGGTGCATTTAATGCCAGCGCCATTAAAATGAATGAGGAGATCATTCTGCTTATAAGAGTGGCGGAACGCCCAGTACCTGACCAAGATAAGTACCGAGTACCTCTATTTGATGTGAAGAGCCAACAGATAACTTTTTTAGAGTTCGATAAAAATGATGAAGACTGTGATTTCTCAGATTCCAGGTGGATTAGAACCAAAGAGAAGTCCTATATTACCTCGATTTCGCATTTAAGAGTGGCAAGGAGCAAGGATGGACTCAACTTTGAGATTGAAGAAACACCGGCCATGGCAGCAGCTAATCAATATGAAACTTATGGTATTGAAGATCCAAGAACTGTTAGGATTGATGGAAGATACTATATTACATATAGTGCTATATCA
>JAQSYC010000006.1 GCA_029256345.1 Clostridia bacterium
CAGCTGATAGCTTAAAATAGGCATATGGTACTGAGGTGCTATCTGCACTTTTAATTGCTTTTCATAGTCATTAAATAAACTTTTTTCTGCATATAACATACTGTAATCATCCAGCAGTCTGATGGCCTGTATCCCCAGTTCTTCATAGTACTCAGGCTTTTTATAGTTTCCGGAGTTTAGGAGCACATAAATCTTTTCGTTTTCGGGTATAAGGCTATAAAATATATCTTCATACAACGCCCCCTCTATTCGGTTATGCTTATAAATTTTTTTAAACCTTGAAGTATCTCTTGAAACATGTAAAAAAGGAAGTGCTCTTTTTATAGCCTCCTTAGGTGAATCCTCTAAATAGATAACATGATCGGCATAAACTTCAAAAGACTGTTTGAGTGGTGCATAATATTTGCAGACAGTTCTTTTATCTGCTTTAACAATAAGAACACCATTCATCTTTTCTAGGTAAGTATTAGCAATTTTATACGCTAGTGCCCTATATCTATACCTTTCGCTTGGCACATGAAAACTACCATAAATGATGATAGGCATTTGATGCTCTGTCGCTAAGTTTGACAAATAGCGGACACATTTAATATAGTCTGCTGCAGTGATACTATCCGTCTCACTATAGCAGCTTATACAACGCAGCTTTGCTCCGTTGTTTTCTAAATTAGATTTTCTTAAAGTATGCTCTGAGAGATTATAGTAGGCATCCGCAGGCCACTCCATCCCTTTCGCCCCTATCAGAGCTAGGATGGCTTGATTGGCTTTTAAAATATCTTGATCTATCCATTCCCTTTCCTCACGCAATGCCATCATAAAATTAGGTTCTACATGTTCTGCCAGTTCACTGAGCCAGTGCAAGTGCTTTTCTTGTATCTCTAAAAAACTGTACTTGGAGCCTAATGTCTCTACCCGTGAAGTATATTGTGTTAAGTAATCGTTGTTTTTTTCGTCGCACTGAACAATGACTTCCATAGTCTCCTCCTTATAAAACAAAAAATGTAGCCAGCAGTGGTGCAAGGGATGCTCTGTCAAAAATCCCATATCCTTGACTTGGATTAGGATACTCAACACCCTCAAATTGTCTGAGAACTCCCAGCAAAATACTATCCATCACCAGGGTATTGGGCAGCGGAAACATGTCTTCCTTCATAAATTTGCTGTAAAGTGTTGCTGCCACCCCTGCCATAATACTTGTAGCCGGCAGTGTCCCCGTCACACTGACCCATCTGTCTTTTTTGTAAGGGCCTATAATATTGTTGGCATCTGTTACCAGCCGCGGCCTTACTTGATTGCTCCAGCTAAACCCTCTGCCAGAGCTTCTGATAACCACCATACTCTCTCTGTTATATGCACCTGAACTTATAATATTGATACAAGCCGTTGAACCCACTGTTTTAAGAGGATTAGCGGGACTCAGGGTGATGTAAGGATTTAATGTTTGTTGTGAAATCCATATATCAATCAAACTCTCGACCACCGGATCCAGTTCAATCCGTAGCTTCCATTCGCCTGTCTCTGGGGCATTGATTCTAAAAAGCATCTGTAGGGTGCCATTGGAAAAGTTAATGTGTGTGCCGCTGCTATAGACCTCTGCTCCTAAACCCAGTCTCGTCACCGCTGATTCCTTTAAATTCACGGATTCCATCTCAACACCTGCCGGAGGCTCCAGTCTAATACCTGTGATGGTGGCTACTTTCTGACAAATAATACCCACTACATTCTGGCCCATTCTGTCTACTCTGATTCCTATGGTGCTGGCTTCACTTTGGTTGCCCGAAATAGTAGCATGGTGCATCTTATCTGCTTCTTCTCCTGCTGGAACCACTACCGTAACCCCAGGCCGCTCTCCAATATACTCCACAACATTATTAAGTATAAAAGTACCGTCATGGGTGTCAATGTTACTGTTAAAAGGAATACAAAACACAATAGGCCGGCCATTGGCCGTAGCAATTCTTCTAAGTTTTGAAAATCCAATCAAAATATCGGGCATCAAAACCGCCCTTTCAGTTGGTACCCCTCCAAAAATTTCCTGCATAACATTTGGAGCTGGTTTGATTTTAGCCACCAGAAATTCTGCCTCTGTTGCTATGCCTTCATAACCCTTCTCTGTACTTTTTCCCCCAGCAATACCTAACAACGCCGTGGTTATACCGTTATTTTCTGAAATAGGAACGATTTGTTCAGGCGTGTCACTGATAAGTGCCTCATTAATTTGTTCTCTAAAATAAAAATTTCCTTCCCCTGCCTCGTCTTGCTCCCAAATGCAGGCTATTCTGGTCTTCCCCTCTGGTGTACGAAGTACCTCATTCGTATAGTCTACCCCATCAATACCTACAAAACCTATATAAACCCCTTCTCCTTTATAGGCAAGTTCTTCTGTCACAAGACGATAAGGCTCTATTTTGCTGACCTCATTTCCACTGTACAACCCCGCACTCAAGACAGGCATTTGATATTGAGGTATTACCAGGGTTTTAAGCACTTCACTGTGAGTGTCAAATACACTTCTGGGTGCATATAAAACCCTATAGTCTTCGGCTACCTCAACAGCCGTTATCCCCATATCTGCATAATATTGCACTGATTTATAGGCACCGTAGCTAGGAACCACATAGATCATTTGCTCTAGAGGAATACTTTGGTAAAAAGCATCTTTATAAAGCGGAGTCTGCCGGTGAAAAAACTTATTTAAAGCTTCCATCCTAAAACAATTGTGCGCCTTATCCAAAAACGCCAGAGCCTTTTTAATAGTGTGTTCCAAATTTTCTTCTTCATAAAGTATATGGTTGTGATACACTTCAAAGGGTTCTTTGGATGGCACATCATACTTGCCCGCAGTATGATGACTGGCCCTTGTTATAAGCACTCCGTTTATTTCTTTCAGATACTGGCTAATTACCTTATTAGTCAGTGACCTATATCTATACTTTTCATCCGCAACCTCTATATCTCCATAGATGATAACAGGTCTATGCCACTCTCTGCTTTTTTCTTTCAAATAACGGATACACTGAATATAGTCGACAGCTCCCATCCGATTATCTTGGCTATAACAGTGGATCCATTTGATGACATGCCGAGAAGGATGAGCTGTTGCTTTCTCAAGTGTCCGGGTTTTTATATTGTAATAGGCATCTGCTTTTATTGGAGTTTTTTTACTTCCAATATAAACTATAATGATAGATTCTGTTAATAAGTCATCCTCTGCGCCCAGTATTTGACTGTGTAAAAGTATTTCAAAATCAGGTTCTGCACATTTTACCAGCCCCCTAAGCCATGCCAAATGTTTTTCCTGTACTTCCAACAGACTATGTTCCAAGCTAAGCTGCTGAATATGGGTAGCATATTGTCTAAGATAGCTGTTATTTTTTTTATCATGCTCCAAAACAACCTTCATAAAACGCTCCTTATCTCCTATAAGATAAATGGTGTAGCCAGCAGACCTGCCAGAGACTGCAAATCAAATATTCCATAACCTTGGCTGGGGTTTGGATATTCAACGCCTTCAAACTGATTAACTACCCCTAATAAAATACTGTTCATGATGAGGGTATTAGGAAGAGGCGAAACATCTTCTTCGATAAATTTATGATATAGCGTTGCAACTACTCCCGCCATAATGCTTGAGGCAACCAATGTCCCACCCACACTCACCCATCCTCCCCCTCCACAAAAAGCGACAATTTGATTGGCGTGAGTTACATAAAGCGGTTTGACCTGATTACTCCAGCTAAATCCTCTGCCGGAGCTTTTGAGAATGACCATAGTCTCCCTGTCATAGGCTCCTACTGTCATAATACCAACAATATTACCAGTTGAACCTACCGTCATAAAAGGACTAGACGGTCTGAGGTTGGTATAGCCATTGAGTTCTTGCTGTGCAAGCCATAGGTCTATCTTGCTTTCCGCATTGGTCTGTAAGCTCATCTCAATACGCCAGCCTCCGACCCTTGGATTATCCAGTCTAAACATAATCTCTCTGGCACCATTTGAGAAATTGATTTTTTCTCCATTAGAATAAATGATTGTTCGCTCCCCTACTCGGGTGACTCCCATACGTTTCAGTTCAATAGGCTCTAGCTCTACTCCTTGAGGGGGGTACAACAGTACACTCAGTAGTGTCAAAAATTTTTGATAGATAATACCCATCACATTTTGCTCTTCTTTTTCTACCCGCATATTGATAATTTTCAGAGTTTCCTGTCCGCCTTCGAGTCCTTCATGGTGCATCTTGTCAGCCTCTTCTCCCGCCGGAACTATGATCGTTAGATTAACCCGCTGTGCCATTAGGCCCAGTATTTGATTAAGTGTATAGGAGCCGTCGTGGGGATCAATGCTGCCATTATAAGGCATACATAATACCAATGGTCTATTTGCCTCCTTCGCAAACTCTATGAGTTTTATAGCACCTATGAGGGCATCTGGCATGACCACCCCATTCTCACTGGGCAGCCCGCCATATATTCTTTGAAGCACTTCAGGTCCTCTATTCACTTTAGCTACCAAAAACTCAGCTTCTGTTGCGATACCTCTGTAAGTGGCTTCTCTATTGTCACTCCCCCCTGCAATGCTCAGTGCCATTGTAGTTGTGCTATCTCCTTGAGGAAGCCCTATGATTTGATCTGGGTTTTCACTGCCCAATGCGTCGTTGATTTGCTGCGCCAAATAATACTGGCCTTCACCACCTTCTATCTGTTCCCAAATACAAGCTATTCTGGTGGTGCCATCAGGATTGCGCAGTGCTGTATTAGTATAATCTACCCCATCTACCCCTACTATACCTATGTAAACGCCTCTTCCTCTATATTGTAGATTATCCGTTACGAGGTCGTAGTCCGCTTCTACACCGACACTGTTCTTGTAACATGCACCGTAGCTTAAAATGGGCACATAATACTGAGGTGCCACTTGGGGTTTAAGCACTCTGCTGTTTGCATCAAATATACTTTTTGCAGCATATAGGATGCTGTAATCATCAATTAGGCGTATACTTTGTATGCCAAAGCTTTCATAGTATTCCGGCTTATTGTAATTCCCTGAATTAAGCAGTACGTAAATCTCTTGTTCTGCTGGTATACTAAGGTAAAAAACATCGTCATACAATGTATCATTTTGCCTAGTATACCGATACATATTTTTAAATCTATCAGGGCTATGGTCATCATATAAAAAGGGAAGGGCCTTTCTCACTGCTGCTTTAAAATTGTTGTGTAGATAAATACTACGTTCTAGATAAAATTCATAAGATTTTGGAGAGGCATTATAATACTTATGACGTTCGGCTTTTGCAGCTCTTATAATCAAAACCCCATTCGTACGCATCATGTACTCATTGATAATTTTATAGGCTAAGGCTCTATATCTATAGTTCTCATCCGGCACATAGAAATTTCCATAAATGACCAGTGATTTGTGAAGGTCTTTTGCTTTATCCGTCAAATAACGGATGCATTGTATATACTCTTTAGAGCTTATAACCTGATGATCGCTATAGCAGCTTATAACTTTTATCGTCTGTAAACGAACTTCTGGATGAGGTGTTTCCTGAAAGGTCTGTGTATTCATATGATAATAGCCGTCTATTTGTTTATGGTCTTGCTTACTGCCAATAATGGCCAGCAGCATGGGGACTGTCTCAAAACACACTTCTTCTTTTTGTAACAGCTGCTCTTCCCGTAGCTGAATGGCAAAGATGGGTTCTATATACTCTGTCATTTCATTTAACCAAGACAAATGCTTTTCTTGTATTTCCAGCACTTTATACACTGGACCCAAGTTTTCTATCTGATTGGCATATTGTCCCAGATAGCTGTCTGACTTTTCATTATGCTGGATAATCACATCCATGGTTTTCACCTCCCTTATTATATTACGCATTCCAGCCATCATTATATGCGTGCTATGGCATTTCTAAGGTCTAAGCGACCATACCCTTCTGCCGGATTGGGATACTGTACACCGATTCTTCTAGCAGCGCCTCTTATTAAAATACCCCTGGCAATCCTTGTATTCATCTCAATCAAATTCCCCTCCAGAGTGGCCCATTGCATCAGAAGTGCAATAGCGGAAGCAGTGATAGCTGCCGCTGTACTTGTACCCACATAGGTTGTATAGCCACCTCCTGGCTGTGGCCCTTCTATATTGACTCCCGGCGCGATAATCTCAGGTTTGACCTGATTATCTGCTGAAAAACCTCTGCCTGAACCCACGTAGATACTTTGATCAATATAATCATAAGCCCCCAATGTAATCATATATTCCCCTGTTGAAGGAATACACACGGTGACAAGTGAATCTGATCTCAAAAATCTTGTTCCTTCCAATATAAAACCATTTCTTGGCAGCCATAAATTATAATTTCCTTCCACCACATCTTCTCCATATACTGTAATACTCCACAAGCCTGGTGTAGGACTTTCAAACCGCATGATAATGTTTTGCGAACCGGTTTGAGCATTAGGATAGTTATAAGTGACCGAAACTGTCGTCTGCTCCAGATTAAAGCTATAAATTGTTGTTTCATTAGGAATCACAGGAACTTTGGCTATCACCTGTCCAATAGGACTTCGCATAGACACAGCAAGTTTATCGCCCCTCACCGCCCATAATGATACAATAAATCCACTTTCCCCTTCAGCTACATTGATTTCAATAGCCTGCTGAGTGCCTGTTGTGATCACCCCCGAAAAGTGATGGCCACTGTTGGCCTCATTCCCTCCTGCTACCACCATGACAAGGTCCTGTACCGTTGTCAAAGAATTCAGGTACCTCTCGGCTATACTGGTTCCATCGTGAGCCCCATTGTTATTACCCACTCCTACACAAATCACAAGGGGGCTTTGAAGCTCCAGTGCAATCTGAAGCAGATAACTCACTCCTGCAATAAAATCATTTTCCTGATAGGCAATCGTTGTTTCACTGATTGTATAATACTGCCTTAAATAAGCTTTGGCGGGTCTCATTTTGACCATTACAATCCCTGCATCTGGGGCTCCCCCTATGTACGTGTCTGCTTGTGTCTTATCATCTCCCGCTGCCAGCCCTGCCAAAAAAGTGCCATGGCCTACCTCATCTCTTGTGGGTACAACTTCAAAAGGATTCTCCGCCCTCAGCGCCTCATCTAACTGCTCTTTTGTATACTCCGTGCCATAGCTATACCCAGCTGGTGGATTGCCTGCTATGGTCTGATCCCATATCCTAAGTATTCTGCTGGTATTGTCTTCATTTTTAAACACCACATGGGTATAATCTATACCTGTATCCACAAAACCAATGATGATGCCCCGCCCCCGAAGTTCTCCAAAAGGATAGTCATGGAAAGGCAAGATGTTCGCATCAATCAGTGCTTCTCTGGCATTAAGCCCATATATCGTAGGTATAGACAGAATGTTTGTCTCATTATTAAGTAGATCCAGAGAGCCTGCCGCCCCCTCTGGTATTTCTACATTGATAATTTGATCACCAATTTGTTCAAATCTAAGCTCTGGATAGAGTTCTCTGAGACTTTCTATAACCTGAAAAGTCTGCAACAGATAATTTCCTAATATAAAATCCTGACTTTGTCTAGATGAGATTTCCATAGTCCACCTCTTTAAATATTGAAATGCTCAAAATCTATGAGTGTAGACTTTGAGCATTTGTTATCCCCTATTATATTATGCGCGTAGTAGCTTAATTATTAATTATTTTGTGTTCTTTTCTTATAGATTTCACACTTTAAAGTTTAATTTATTCTAAAGGCACTATCGTGTGAAATCATTGACAAATAACTTTGGGTTGACGAATAACTTAGGTTGATATGATGTTTCTCTATACTTCATATACTTGATATGGCATTTCTAAGATCTAACCGTCCGAATCCTTCTATGGGGTTGGGATAAACTGCTCCCCGCCTTCTCGCTGCCCCTCTAATTAAAATGTTTCTGGCAATTCTGGTATTCATCTCTGGTAGATTTCCCTGCAAGATAGCCCACTGCATTAAGAGAACAGCCGCTGAAGCTGTCACCGCAGCCGCTGTACTTGTACCCACATAGGTCGTATAGCCCCCTCCTGGCTTTGGCCCTATTACATTAACGCCTGGGGCAATAAGATCTGGTTTCATTCGCCCATCTGACATGGGCCCTCTTCCTGACCCTACATAGACACTTTGATCGATATAATCATAGGCCCCCACAGTAATGACATATTCATACAAAATCATTTCTTTGCAGCCATACATCATAGATGCCGTCTACAATCTCTTCTCCATACACTGTAATGGTCCAAAGTCCAGGGGTGGGGTTTTTAAATCTTATGTTTACATTTTGAGCCCCAGTCTGGGCATCTGGATAATTATAACTTATGGTTACTACTGTTTGTTCAAGACTAAAACTAAAGCTTCTCAAAGAATTTGAGATAACAGGTACCTTGTCTATCGCCTGCCCTATAGGGCTTCTGATGGACACCGCCACTTTATCTGATATACTTGCCCAAAGATAGGTGAAAAAACCCCTTATTTCTTGATCAGATACATTGATTTCTATATCTTCTCTGCCCCCTTGAGCTATGGTGCTTCTAAAGTGATGGCCGCTATTGGCCTCATTCCCTCCTGCTACTACGATGATAAGACTCTGAACGATGGTCAGGCTATTCAAATAACGTTCTATAATGCTGCTGCCATTATGTGCCCCATAATTGTTGCCAAGGCCTATACAGATCACTAGTGGCATCCGAAGGTCTATCGATGTTTGTAAAAGATAATCAAGTCCTGTTACCACATCATTGCCTTGAAAAGCAACATCTGTCTCTCTAATCAAATAAAACTCTCTGAATTCTGGTTTAGCTTGCCTTAACTTAACCATCACAATAGAAGCATCCGGTGCTCCCCCCACAAAGTTAGTATCTCCTGTTCTATCATCTCCTGCAGCTATTCCTGCCAAAAAGGTGCCATGACCTATCTCATCTCTTGAAGGCACAATTTCATAGGGATTCTCCGACTGGAGGGCTCTATTTATGTCTTCGTTAGTATACTGGGTACCATAGGTGTAACCTTGCGGCCGATTCCCTTCTATTGTTTGATCCCATATGCGGAGTATGCGGGTTGTGTTATCCTGATTTTTAAAAAGATTACTGGTATAATCTATGCCTGTATCTACAAAACCGATGATAACTCCCGCTCCTCTCAGTCCTCCAAAAGGATATTGATGGAACATGGCTATATTGCTCTCATTTAAAGCTTCTATTGCATTAAGTCCGTATAATGTAGGAATCGTCAAAACATTGGACTGTCCTTGTAGCATACGCAATTCTTCTTCTGCCCCTACAGGTACCTGGACACGAATCAGTTGGTTTGAGAGCTGCTCAAATACCAGATTAGGATAATCTTCTCTTAAGCGTTCTATCGGCTGCAGTGTTTGCAGCACATAATCTCTTAATTTAAAGTCTTGGGTTGCATCCATTAAAAGACTCATCTTTCACCTCTAAACTCACTAAGTGCCCAAAGCCTCATCCTCAGACTTTGAGCACCTTCTCTTCTCTACATATACTTATGCAAGAAGTCTGTTAATTATTAACTTTTTATATTTTTCCATGTTCACAAATAATAGCGTCTATGAGTTTACTACATTGTGATTTTGTCAATGTGTCTATATCTTGGGGTAGCTTAACCCCATGTCTTTGGCATAGATTCTGCAAATAAATCTTTTGTCTTTTAGTCAGTGGCACCATTTTAGGGATTTCCCACTCCATTTTTACTGGTACAAAAAGCTTTGGTTCTATTTCATAAAAGGCTTCCTGCAGTTTTAAGTAAAGTTCATGAGTTGCATAGGCATCATGATAAGCCCGATGTGCATTTTCCAAACAAATGTTATAATGTTCGCATAAGCTGCCAAGTTTTCTGCTCGGTAAATGCGGCAGCATTTTTCTGGCAATAATCAAAGTATCTACTGCACTCTTTTCAAAGGAAATATTTAAAAAACTGGCTTTTGCTTTGAGCATACGATAATCAAATAATATGATATTATGTCCGATGAGCGGGACATCTTTACAAAACCTCATAAATGAAGGCATTATTTCTTCAATAGGCGGTTCGTCTTTAACCATTTGGTTTGTAATACCCGTTATAGATGTAATGTAAGGTGATATTTCTTGTGTAGGGCAAATAAGCTTATTAAAATGGTCTATTACCTTCCCATCTTCTACAAAAACAGCTCCAATCTCTATAATATCATTGTTTAATGGATGTGCACCTGTTGTTTCTATATCTACAACTACATATGTATTCATCACTTTTCTCCTTTACATCATTTACGTCTGCCTATTGAGTTCACACAAAGACACTTAATCCCTATTACTATTGTATTCAATGCCTAGCATTTTATAATACTCTTTACTTGGAAAAAGATATCCTCATCTATAATCATTATAAAACAGCATCATTGTCAGATAAATGATGCTGTTTTATAATGATTATCATCACTTCTATTGCTTTTTCTATTATAACATATTATTTTATTACCAGAAACATAAATATATACATCTGACTTTATTTTAGCTATACTATCTATAAATGCAATGGATAGATAAGGAGTCCTGCCAGTGAAATGGTTTTATAAAAATAGATTTTATATCATTATGCTTTTTATACTATTGACCTTCATCAGTTTGTTAAATACTGCATTATCTGATTCCTCTTTCTCAAATAATACTTCTTCTCAGACTGTATTCATTGAATCTTTAGAGTATGCCACGCCGCTTATCATGACTCAAAAAATAAAGGTGTCAGCTTCTTCTTTCATTGGAAATAGTCTTGTTAGTTATTTGGGCACCTTGAGCCAAATATGTTTATCGATTTTACAGTGCATTATCGTATTATCTATTGTGATTGATATACGGCGTTTAATCATCACCTTAATAGGCATTTATTTTGAAGGGAGTAAATATAAGGGTATCACCTCACTTTCACATCTTGTGTAGAGGGAGGTGAATGACTGTGACTATTGAAGATCTCGTTGTTACTATTTTTGTAGCAGGGTTTATTATCGGCAGCATAGTACTTGTTAGATTAGCTGAAAAAAATAAAAACTTACCTAAAAAATAAAAACTTTGAGGCTGCAATAAGCCTCAAAGTTTTTATTTTTTTAGAAAACCTCTTGACAAAAATATAAAAAAATACTCTCTTGTAATTTAAATGTGCAACATATAGTATAGTATTAGGTAATAACAACATATATATAGTATAGGATATGTTAGCCTATGATTTTATTACACTTAAGGGGGATATGTGAATGAAGTATTATGTTATTAAGCGCGATGGCAGGAAAGTGAGTTTTGACCTTTCTAAGATTCACAATGCTATTATGCGTTCAGCAAAAAATTTAGATCTTTCTGTAGATATAACTTCTATCTCACAAGCAGTAGAAAACCGTATTAGAGAGACCTATAAATATGAAATTAATGTGGAGCAGATACAAGATCTCATAGAAGATACATTGATGGATCTTAAACTTATAGATATCAAAAACTCTTATTCTAACTACCGCACTGAAAGAACCCGTGTCCGAGAGCTAAAATCAGAACTTATGGACACTGTTCATAATATAGGCGTTGAGACAGATAGAGATAACGCCAATGTGGGTAACAACTTTTCATCTAAACTTCTTAGGATAGCCAGCGAAACCAATAAGTGGCACAACCTTTCTAAGATGCCCAAACATCTGGCTAAAATGCATGAACTTGGGGATCTGTATTTTCATGATTTAGACAGCTATAATCTCACCCTCAACTGCTTACATATTGATACAGGCAAAGTTTTTGAAAATGGTTTCAATACAGGCTATGGTACCATCAGACAGCCTAAAAGAATTGAATCCGCTGCTGAGCTTTCCTGTATTTTACTTCAAGCTTCTCAAAATGATATGTTCGGTGGTCAATCTCATGTGAATTTTGATAATGATATGGCTCCTTATGTGGTCTCAACAAGAGAAGAAATTCACACTGAATATGCACCGTTAAAAGATGCCCTGTCCGAAGATGCTTTTAATGCTTTTACACAAGACAAACTGATTACCAGGGTGCGTCAAGCCATGCAAGGCATCGTTTACAATCTTAATACGATGCACTCAAGAGCTGGTTCTCAGGTACCTTTTAGTAGCCTCAACATTGGTATTCCTCATTCTGAGGATGCTGCTTTAGTATGCAGAATTTTTCTTGAAGAATATGAAAAAGGTCTTGGTAAAAATGAACAGCCTATATTCCCTAACATTATTTTCAGAGTTAAAGTAGGCGTTAACAGAGATAAAAAAGACCCTTATTATTATTTATTCCAGCTGGCTTGCAAAGTAGCAAGCACAAGAATGAATCCTACTTTTATGAACCTTGACTCAGACTTTAATCTGCATTATTACAACAAGGGCATCCTCCCTGCTACGATGGGCTGCCGTACTTATATATGCTCTAATGTTAATGGCCCTGAAGGCCCTAACAGACGTGGTAACAATGCTCCTACTACCATCAATCTCCCTCGTATAGGTATAGAAGCCAGAGGGGATTTAGACCGATTTTGGGAGCTTTTAGATGAGAAGCTTCACGCGGCTAAAGAGTCACTTCTCCACCGTTACGGCGTACTCAAGAACCTCAAGGTCAAAGACTTGCCTTTTGTTGTAGGAGAAGGACTTATGCTAGGTTCTGAAGGACTGGAACCTAATGATACGATTGATCCTATTCTCAAAAATGGTTCTTGGGGAATTGGTTATATTGGCCTTGCTGAAACCCTTGTTGCCCTTACTGGTAAGCATCATGGTGAGTCCAGCGAATCTCGTGAACTAGGTTATCAAATTATTCAGTGTATAAGGGATTTCACTGATAAAATAACGGCTGATACACAGATGAATTGGAGCTGTTATGCAACTCCTGCCGAAGGTCTCAGTGGCAAATTTATAGCTCAGGACCGTGTTAAATATGGCGAAATCCCTGGTGTAACTGATAAAGAGTATTATACGAACAGCTTCCACGTTCCTGTTGGCTTTAGCATTTCTATTCCTGATAAAATTCAAATAGAGGCACCTTTCCATAAAATGTGCAATGCAGGTCATATTAGCTATATTGAAGTAGATGGTTATCCGACCGGAGAGACTATAGAAAAGATTCTTACTTATGCCTATAGCCATTCCAATATCAGCTATATCGGTATCAACTTTCACTTAAGATACTGCAAGGACTGCGGCACTTACATCAATGAACATTCTATGACTTGCCCGCATTGCAACAGCACCAATATTCAGGGAGTGAGCCGTGTCACAGGTTATCTAAGCCTGGATGAACGCTTTGGTGTAGGTAAATCTGCTGAGAGAAGGGATAGGCTCTCTCATGATGGCAGCAACAAAAACACCTATACAAGCCTATGATTAAGCTGCGTGTTGCTGGCTTTTTAGATCATTCCACTGTAAATGGTGAAGGTTTTCGAAGCGTCTTGTTTTTATCAGGTTGTCATCATAACTGCCCTGGCTGTCATAATGAAGAAATGCAGGATTTTGCCTATGGGGAATCCGTTGCCTTCACTGATATTCTAAGAAAAATTTCAAAAAACACCGCCATCATTGACGGTGTGACCTTGTCTGGCGGCGAACCTTTTGAACAGTGCGCTGGGCTGCTTCCCTTACTGGAAGAGCTGCAAAAAATGTCTCTTTCCATCTGGGTCTATACCGGTTATTTATATGAGGATTTATATCAAGATCCTGTTAAATCTAAGCTGCTTTCCTTTATTGATGTGCTAGTAGATGGTCCCTATCAGGCAGTCTACAGAGATGATCATTTGAGATATCGTGGGTCTTCTAATCAAAGGTTTCTTAAGTTATCAGATGGGAAAATACAAAAGCTTTTAGACTATTAACCGTTTTTTAGGTAGGGTGTAGGTTAAAAACTTGCCTCTTCTTCAGATATAATAAAGACCTGTTATTACATCCGGTGTAATAGCAGGTCTTTCGTTTTTATTTAAAAAAGATATCCCATAAACCATCCCATAATAAGTACATTAAAAATGACCGCCATACTCTTTCCTATGTCCGCCCCATAGTCCTCTTTGTATTTGTCTCCTACATACCATGCTGGCAGCAAAAAAATCATTGAATAAAACAAGGTATAGTGCGTACCCGTATTCCCCTCTGACCATGGTCTTATGCCTATTTCCCTCAACACATAATCACCTATACACATGCCATTTCCAAAAGTAATACTAAATCCAAGACCTAAAATTAATAATACCACTGAAAGACTTCCCCATCCCAGTTTATGTTTTAAGCTTTCCACGCAGTTCCCCCTTACTCTTCTTAACTTTTATAACTGTAAATTTTTACCTTTAATGGTAATATTATAGTGCATTATTCACAATATTGCAATATAAAAAGCAGCAGGTTTTATCTCCTACCGCTTTTTGTGACGCTACTTTATTATTTTATAAAATACCGAATTCTTTCATCACAGCTTTAACACTGTTGCCGCTGGCCATAAACTGCTCTTTTTCTTCGGATGTAAGAGGAATATCCAAAATTTCTTTAATCCCTTCTTGCCCTATAATACACGGCACACTTATAGCTACATCATGGGTATCATACTCTCCTCTTAATGTCGTAGCTACAGGCAATACGCTTAATTCATTGAGACTAATGGCTTTAACAATCCTGGCTACACTTTGTGCCACCCCATAGTTGGTATAGCCCTTTGCTAAAAGTATTTTCATGCCAATTTCTTTGACTTCTTTGAGAATCTGGTCTTTATCAATAGGAGCACTGTTAAATTTTATAGCACACTGATCTATAGGAATACCTCCTATATTGCAAAGACTCCACGTAATAAAAGCAGTAGCTCCATGTTCTCCTAAAACATACCCGTGTACATTTTTAGTATCTACTAAAAAGTGTTCACCTATAATACGTCTCATACGGGCTGTATCAAGCAGCGTTCCAGTTCCTATGATTTTGTGCTGAGGATAGTCAAACTCGTTTTGTGCAATATAAGTCAATATATCCACCGGATTGGAAACAAATAAAATAATAGCCTCTTTTGTATACCTTGTGATCTCTTTCATGACAGCTCTCGTAACCTTTGCATTGGTTTCTACAAGAATTCTTCTGTCTAACTTTTGTCCTGGCTTGACACTAGGCCCTGCTGACATAATGATTGTTTGAGAATCTCTGCAGTCTTCATATGTACCTTTTCTAATCAGTACATTGGGTACGTAGGAAAAGGAAGTGGTGTGAAAAGCATCTAATGCCTCTCCTTCAGCTTTTTCTTCGTTTTGATCAATAAGTACAATCTCTGCCACAAGACCCGAAGCAAGTATAGCCATCATGATTGCTGATCCAACCATACCTGCTCCTATAATGCATACCTTATGTTTAATCATAGTTCAGCCCCTTCTTATTTTTGATTTATCTCTATTTTTTCCACTGAAAAACAATGATACCTCCTACCATTATGCCAACTCCAAGAAGTTTTGTCCACATAAACGGCACTTTTTCTGTCCCAAACAAACCAAAAAGTTCTATTAAATAAGAGGCAAATATCTGTGCCACCAGTATGATCATAATAGCATAGGCCGGTCCCAGTTTACCAATAGATACAATCACTGTATATACGATACCGGCCCCAAGTACTCCGCCTAGTAAATACATTTTATTAACAGCCTTTAGTCCCTCTATATTTGCATCTCTTGTAAAAAAGAGTATACAAAGACAAAATAAAAATCCTGTTAGATGAACAATCGTATTGGTGAACCAAATCCCTGCTTTTTCAGTCACTCTTGTATTCCATACCCCTTGCATACTCATTAAAATACCTGATGCAATGGCCATTAAACTACTTATCAACATATCAACAACTCCCTATTTAAACTAAAATATAAAGTTATTCTTACATCTTTCATCGTATTTTATACGCTCATAAATAGCCAATCCTTTTTAAATGTCTACAATAATGTGATACGATGGGCTTCACAAGCCTTTATCATTTCATCCGGCCATATAGAAGCTTGTACCTCTCCAATATGGGCCTTTTGTAAAAAATACATACATAATCTAGATTGTCCTATGCCGCCTCCAATCGTATAGGGCAGCGTTTGGTTGATAATCTTTTGATGGAAATCCATTTTTGCTCTCTCAAGGCAGTCTCTTATTGTCAGCTGCTTAATAAGTGATTCTTCATCTACTCTTATGCCCATTGAAGAGACTTCAAAGCTTTGCCCTAGCACTGGATTCCAAAACACGATATCTCCGTTGAGTTCCCAGTCATCATAATCTGGCGCTCTTCCATCATGCTTTTCTCCATCAGATAACGCTTTCCCTATCTTCATAATAAAAACAGCACCATTTTCCTTGCATACAGCGTCTTCTCTTTCTTTAGGTGAAAGCTCAGGGTATTTATCTAGAAGTTCTTGGGTTGTCACAAAAGTTATCTCTTCTGGCAAGTATGCTCCAAGGTCTTGATATTCTGCTGTAATATATTTTTGAGTTTTCAAAAAGGCATTGTAAATCTTTTTAACTGTTTGTTTTAAGAAAACTTCTGTTCGCATCTCTTTTGCTATAACCTTCTCCCAATCCCATTGATCCACATAAAGGGAATGTAGGTTATCCATTTCTTCATCTCTTCTGATGGCATTCATATCCGTATAAAGACCTTCATTGATATCAAAACCATATCTGCCAAGGGCCATACGCTTCCATTTTGCCAGCGAATGCACCACTTCAGCTTTTGCACCGTTATCATCCAAAATATCAAAACTTACAGGTCTTTCTGTGCCATTCAAATTGTCATTGAGACCTGTCTCTGGTTTGACAAATAGTGGCGCTGATACCCTTGTTAAATAAAGTTCGTACGCAAGAGCCTTTTCAAAGTAATCCTTTAGTTTCTTGATTGCTGTTTCTGTTTCTCTTAAGCTGAGTTTTGATTTGTAGCCCTCTGGTAAATGTAATTTCATGTAATACTCCTCCTTAGTAATTGAATATAAAAAAACCTCCATCCCCAAACAAAGGGACGAAGGTTAACTCGCGGTGCCACCCTAATTGATTTAAATCAGGTGATTTAAATCCTCTTAGAAACGTACAGATAGGACTCGATACGTTCTGGATATAACGGTCTAGACCCGTCTAAGCCTACTTAGCTGCTGCCTTTCGGTTAGAAACTCCAAGATGTTCTTCAATCAATACCTTGCTGCCGACTTTCAGCTTCCTCGGCTCTCTTATAAGCTTTAGTATCCATCTACTCTTCTTATCATTGTTTTTTGTGTTTATTAAATTCCATTTGAAATTATAAATAATTTATTTGCATTTGTCAAGTCTTTGATAAAAAAGCTAAAATACTTTTAAAAATAATTGTATAATGTATCTTATATATTGTATACTTACTGTACTACAAGACACCTATTTATTGAAAGGAGCCCGTGGATGCCTAAGATTATTCACAATATACAACAGCGCATTGAGGATAATGCACTGGAACTATTCAGCCGTTATGATTTTAATCAAGTTGATATGAAAATGATTGCTAAAAAATGTAATATAGCAGTAGGTACACTGTATAATTATTATCCTAACAAAATGCAGCTTTTTATCAGTGTCGTTCAAAAAAGCTGGGGCGAAACTTCAACTACCCTAGATGCTATTTATTTTGCTGATATCTCCCCTTTTGAAAAACTTTATAACAGTATAGAGATTCTTTATGACGATATAAAACTTAGAAAAGGTATGGGCAAATCCATTTATAAAATCCTTGCTAAATACGAACTAGATGATGATTTGGTTGATACCTTTCACACCATCTTCTTTAAAATCGAAAGGCTTTTTGAACCTTTTGAAAAAAAGAGTCTTTCCTGTTCACCTGAATCTGTAGATATCAGGCTGGCTAAATCTTTGATTGTCATGCTTCAAAATTCTATCGTCTCCTATCCCAACCATAGACAGGATAATCTTAATTTTGTCAGAGACTTCTTTTATACCTTTCTTCATCACGAAAACCCTTCTTAAAACGATACTATTTTTATTCGATACGGTGCTTGATACCATAATACTGAAGGACACCTTCTACAATTTCTTTGGCCACTTCTTCTCTATACGCATCATTGCCCATGAGCTCTGCCTCAGGCCTGTAATCCATAAATCCTGGCTCTATAAGAGCCGCCGGCATCTCTGTTGTCCTAAGAACATAAAGATTACCTGATTTTACCCCTCTGTTCCTTTGACTGGTTCCTCTTAATAGGGCATCTAATAAATTGGTCGCAAGCCTCTGCCCTTTGCTGCTGGTAGGATAATAAAATGTTTCTACACCACTGGCCCTTGTTTGATAGTCACTCCCCAAAGTATTGTAGTGAATACTTACAAAGGTTGCTATATCTTTACCAGATAGGTCAACACCTTCTCTTTGCAGTTGGTCTCTATACTCCCTATAGACGCGGTTAGCTGCCTCTGTTCTTTCTGGCAGCGGTGTATCTGTTTCATCTGGGGAAGTCAGATAGGTTTCAAATCCCAGCTGACTGGCATATAATTCTGCCAAAGCTGCCACCGTTTTGTTGAATTCATACTCCTGAATAACTCTGCCATCTCCCAGTGGGGGAGTACGCCTTTCTGGAGTAGTTATGCCATGCCCCCCGTCTAATATAAGAAGGGGTGCAAATCCCAATATCTCTTTTACATCAATCATAACATCCTCCTGCAATAAGATCTAAAAAATCTCTTAAAATAGATTTTATACTATTATAGTCGGATAGCTTGTTTATTTATAACTAAATTTCTCTTTTTAAAGATTTTCTATTTGCCAGTCAATAGGATTTTGATGAAAGGTCTTAAGCAGTTCATTTGCCTTTCTAAAATGGTCACATCCAAAAAAGCCATTATGTGCCGATAAAGGACTTGGATGTGCTGCTGTCAACACCGGATGATGCTTTTGTGTAATAAGTTCCATTTTTTTCTTTGCTGGGGCGCCCCACAGCATAAAAATAACCGGTTCTTTTCTATCATTTAGCGCCTTTATCACACAGTCTGTAAACACTTCCCAGCCTTTTCCTTTATGAGACTGTGGGCTACCAGCTCTTACTGTGAGCACAGTGTTAAGAAGCAGTACGCCTTCTCCTGCCCATTTCATAAGATGTCCATTATTGGGGATGTAACACCCAAGCGTATCGTTTAGTTCTTTATAAATATTTTTCAAAGACGGGGGCGTGGCTATCCCTGGTTGAACCGAAAAAGCCATACCATGCGCTTGATGAGGGCCATGATAGGGGTCCTGCCCTAAAATCACAACCTTTGTATCTTCATAACTTGTTGTCTTTAGGGCATTAAATATATCATACATATTTGGATAAACCGTATGACTGCCGTATTCTTCTTTTAGAAAGACCCTCAGTGCTCCGTAATAAGGTTTTTCAAATTCTTCTTGTAAATAGCTATCCCATGTATTATTAAATGTTGGCATGTTCTCATTCCCTTTTTAAATATAGTACATAATGTTGTCATCTATATGAAGTACTTGATACTCCTTCATCAGATCTTCTAAGGTGATATGATCAATAACCTCTCGTACACTCTCTGTCATTTTCTGCCATACGTTATCCCATATACACTGCTGCATGTTCTTTAAAACAAGGGAGACGCTATCGCTTGGAGGCTCTTCGTCTACTATACATATTTCACCTTCTATAGACCGTATAATATCTCCTACTGTAATCTTCGCTGGTTCTTTGGCCAGCATATAGCCCCCTTGTGCACCTTTAACACTTCTCACAATACCTGCTTTTTTTAGTAAGGAAAAAACTTGCTCTAAATAATTAACAGACAGATCCTGCCGTTTAGCAATATGAATCAAAGCTACCTGTTCTCCTGCAGAATGAGCAGCTAAGTCAACCAATGCTCTTAGTCCATACCTGGTTTTAGTGGAAATTTTCATCTCATCCCTCTTTTCAATTCCTAGTATTCCCATATGTTTAACACTATATGTTTCACTTCTAAATGTCAATACTATTTTCTAAATCCTTCTCCCACAACCTCATGTAAATTTTGCACAGTTACAAATGCAGCTCCATCAATTTCTGAAATATGTCGTTTCAATTCAATGAATTGTTTTCTATCCATCACCGTAGTTATCACTGTTTTTTGTTCTTTACTGTAGGCGCCTTCTGCATGATAGATGGTTGCCCCTCTGTCTAGGGTATGGAGGATATAATGATTAATATACTGAGAATGTTCTCCATTGGACGGAATGATCGTCACAAACTTTTGAATGTTAATACCTGATATAATATAATCAATGAGCATACTGGTTGCAATCACTCCAAATACTGCATACAGACCTTTTTCCAGTCCAAAGATACCTATGGCTAACAGCACAACTGACATATCAGCTATAACAAGTGCTGCACCTATGTTCAGTGAACTATATTTTGCTATAATCTTTGCTATAATATCTGTCCCTCCAGAAGAAGCTTCTAAATTAAAGACTATGGATTGTCCTAAAGCTATAAACAACGCGCCAAAAAGCAAAACAACCAGTGTGTCTTGACTAAGCGGCTTCAAGTTTGGAAAAGTCATTTCGAGAATAAGCATAAGGAGAGAAATTTCCAAACTACATACGATACTTCTTAGTCCAAAACTTTTCCCTAATATCATAAAACCTATTGCAAACATAATAATATCTAATACCAAAATAATGAGTCCTATAGGCACTGCAGGTACTATGGCTTTTATAACAACTGATAATCCACTTACACCACCTGCCGCCAGCTGTGAAGGCAGCCAAAAAAAGTATAATCCTATAGAAATCAATAATGCTCCGATAAACATTCCCATGTATTCTCTGATTATTTTATTCACTTTTATCACCTCTTTCATATACCTATTATTGTACACTTCTTGTTTTTTATCATACTCTTTTTCATTATATCATTTAAAAGTATGCTAAAGTATAAAAGAGATACTTTTATCGTATCTCTTCCTAAAGATTTGCCTACTTAATTATTGGACTTAATCATTCCATAAAGCTGATTAAACATCGTCATCACTTTGTCCCTACCCACTGCAAATTCTATAGTGTCTTCAAACCTTAGAATATAGAAACTACCATCATAAGGAATCAGCTCAATAGTCTGACTTGTGCCATCTTCATAACTATATGTGATCGTTATTTCAGCTTTTCGTTCTTGTTTTTGTTCTATTTGTGGGTTTTGAAGCAAGGCTTCGATACACACACTATTTGCTATAAGCTGCATCATTACCTCTGTCTCTGCTTCATCAAATATCTTTCCGTCAATAACACTTGTAACAGTAAACGCTTCTTGTTCCTTTAGTTGTTTTTGAAGCCCTACGGTAATCTGTTTTTCTGGATTTGTTAATACGATTTTACTGAGTTTTGACAGATCAGGAATATAAACCGGCTTCCTGATAAAAGCCATAGGCTCAATATTTTCTATCACTTTTATCCGCTCTTCCAACATTTTGTAGACATAGGGTTCTTCACTATACGTAAAGTATACGTACCCACCTTCTTTTTTTCCAAATCTGACATCACAGGTCTCATTTAAATCTACAACAAGATAGGGATTCTCTAATTCATATTTTGCTAAATCAACTTTTTCTCCAACCAACTTATCTTTTTGAAAACTCATGATTTGCCAAATAAGGTCCTCTACCATCTCTGTATGTACCTGGTGACTACTGCTGAAAAACTCATCTAACCCCCATGTTTCATAACCTTCATAGCCCACTGCTTTATTTTTTTGAATCAAGATATTTTTTTCGCCTTTTTTACTTATTTCCAATTTTTCTATTTTGTCTAATGGGGGCAGTTGCATCTGATTTTCAATTAAGTCTTCTTGTTTTTCAAGAAGAGGCAGTACAGTCTCACTGTCTGCGACATAGACCACAGCTTCCCTGTCAGTGGCTATATAAACACCTTTTTTATCAGGTGTATAGGCACCTATTCTGAGAGTGTAATTTTTGTTTTGCCCATCGTATAAGGTAATAAGCTTGGCCTTTTCATCTATGCCATATTTTGATTGACTTTCTACATTTTGAATAACTTGTACACTTTCTAAAGAAGCTGCCGTCCTAATAATCTCTTTAACTTTGTCTTGACTAAAAAAAAGATTGGTATACTCGGGAGATATCCACTGATTGTCACGACTTTCTAGAGTTAATGCACTCTCATCCTTGATTTCTATTCTTGATATCGTCTGTACATCTAAAACAAATAAATCTATATTAACCTCATCTATTGTTTCCTCTGTGATTACTTTATCATCTTTTTGACTATCTCTCATAGAATAAGGAATAGCCACAATAGCTCCCAGCATAATAATAAATAGCATCACGACTATTTTTTTCTTCACTTTATAACCTCCTACTTCAAGCGCTATTCAATAGTACTTCTAAATTTCATACCTATATAGTATATAATATTTTTCACAAATGTACAGATATAAAACTATACTTTCATAAAAAGTTCAAAAAAATTTATCAATCTATTTTAAAAAAGCAAAGGAGAACTCCTATGCCTGTAGTGGCTTATACCCCTAATAGTTGTGATTTGTTTTCTAATTTTCTCACCCATAGCTACTTTTTACTGCTTGAACATTACAATTCATATCACCCACCAGGTGATGATGAGTCTATTCTCCTTTATACACCTTTTGTTCAGTCCATCAAATCTTTTATATTTATCCTCCAGACTTCTAAAAACACGATAAATTCTTTGGATGAACAGATATTTAAACATTACTTGCCCTATACACACATGAGCAAATCTCAAATCCTTAAATATATGTATAAGGAGTATCCAGAAGGTTGCTCTGCCTTACATCTTTCTAAATCCCATCTTACCTTAAAACGTGCTAGAAAATGTTATTTAAAAGCAGTTGCTGTGTATAAGAAACAACACAATTATACCCAGATAGCCGCCTGTAATATTGCTTTTATTAAACTTTATTTCTGTATTATTTATCACCATTTCCCGGATTTTTCAGAACTTCCTGAACTTCTTAAAGCTTCTGATGCAACCTCATTTTGTCTTCAAATCTATAGTTATCATCTTCGCTATCTCACTTATACTCATCAAAAAAGGCCTTAGCTTTATATGCTTAGGCCTCTATTGTTTCGTTTATTGTTACCGTTTTTGTTTTTCTATGCTGTGACAAATATACCCCTGCCAAAATGAGCCCTGAACCTAAAGTCGAATACAGTGTAAGCCTTTCATGCAATATCCATACCGCTCCAATAAGGGTAATGACAGGGTTCAAGTAAATATAATTGTTGGTTTTAACGGCTCCTAAATGCTTTACTGCAATGTTCCATAAAATAAAACCTAATGCAGAAGCCGCCAGTCCTAAAAATAACAAGTTAGCTGCTACTGCTATATTCATAAATTTATGTATCTGTACCGTATAGCCGGAAGCTAAAAATACTGGAATAATGGTTAGAATAGCATAAAAATAAACTTTTCTAGTGGTATAGATCGGTGTATATTTATGATCCATTTTTTTAAGTAATAGGGTATAAAGGGCCCACGAAAGAGCCGCTGCTATTGAAAGCACATCCCCTAAAGGACTTAATTTTAAAATAAAATTACCATTAAACATCACTAAAAATACACCTAACATCGCTATGACAAACCCTATCCAAATATTTTTACTCATTTTTTCATCCTTTGTGAACAGATGCGCAAGAAGGGCTGTAAATATAGGTGCTGTGGCCAGTAAAAATCCCACATTTGATGCCGATGTTAAATGCAATGCAATATTTTCAGTTAAGAAGTATAAAGACCCTCCAAAAACCCCCAGTAAAATAAATAGCCCTTCATCCTTTAAAGATAACTTATCAAATTTAGGATGAATAACCATCAGCGTCACATAGGTAATCAGAAACCTGTACAGCATAATTTCTACAGGAGAAAAAACTTCTAAAAGGATTTTAGTAAAAACAAAAGTCGTTCCCCATATACCTATTGTCAATAAGGCCATCATATGATACATCATATCTTTATTTTTCATCTTCTACTCCTTTATAAAACCTCTTCTTGTACCTTACCATTAAGCTTGTGTTTTAATATCAATTAGTTTCTTATAATAATAAATGCTAAATAGCCAATATAGGTTGCAGCCAAAATAATACCCTCTCGTTTATTGATATTCTTTTTACTAATGGCAAATAAATACGTAACCACAGAAATAACTAGCAAAAAGAGCATATCAAAAAATACTGTTTGACTGAGAGCGATTGGATGAATCCACGCTGATAGGCCTAATATGAAAAAAACATTAAAAATGTTAGAACCTATTACATTTCCCAATGCAATATCACTCTCTCCCTTTTTTGCAGCAACTATAGAGGTTATAAGTTCTGGGAGTGATGTGCCTACCGCTACAATAGTAAGTCCTATCAGGTTTTCACTCATTCCCCACATCACCGCCAGGGTAGAAGCAGCATCAACTACCATTTTCCCCCCTGCGACAACACCAGCTATACCCCCACAGGTTAAAAGGATACTCCGCCCTATCCCCATTGGCTTATTATGACCACCTTCCATTTCATCCGCCACAGGATTTGTCGAAGCCCGTGAAGCCAAGGCAAGTTCGACTAGGTAGTACATAAAAATCCCAAACAATACCAACAGTATAATACCATCTGCCGCTGTTATAATATTTTCAGTTGTTCCCTGAAACTTTATATCATACGCTAATATCAGCATCACAAAAGATGATAATATTGCAAACGGAAATTCTTTTGTTATAATGGATTTTTTTACCTTAAGCGGCGAAATATAAGCCGCTATGCCCACGACCATAAGCAAATTGAATATATTGGAACCTACTATGTTCCCTATCGCTATATCATTTTGGCCCTTCATAGCTGAGGTGATACTCACTGCAGCCTCTGGTGCACTTGTTCCAAAGGCGACAAGTGTAAGCCCTATAACCAGCGTAGGAATCCTTAATTTTCTTGCAATTGCCGACGACCCTTCCACGAAAAAATCTGCACCCTTTATAAGCATCAAAAATCCTGCCATCAGTATGATATAATACACATTAATTCCTCCCAAATTTCAATTCATATGCCTTTATAATAACCTTTTTTATGTATTCTATTAATTAATATATATCATTCTTTTAAATACCGTCAATAGTTTATATGTATTAAATGAGGTCTTTATTGTTTTTAATTTACATTCTGTGTATAATAACATGTAATACCATCTCTAACTCAAAAAATACTTTGTAAAGGTTGTGTTCCCTTTGAATGAATCTTCCGCCAAATTCAAACAATATGTGCTGCTGGCGACTTACATCATTTTATTGTCCTACGTCCTGCTTAATCTTGCTGATGTTACTGCTTTTATCGTACAAGCTGTTCGTATCATCAGCCCTTTTATGGTAGGACTTGCCATTGCTTTTGTACTTAATATTCCACTTAAACTATTTGAAGATAAACTATTTCGTTTTGCAGATAAAAAAAATAATACTTATTTTAAGAAATTCAAAAGGCCTTTATCTATATTAGCTACCTTTATTTTGGTTTTTGGGCTTCTTATAGGGCTCATTTTGTTTGTCATCCCACAGTTTGCTGAAAGTGTCTCTGCGTTAGTAAGTGCAGTTCCGGATTATGTACGGTCTTTCGATGCCCTCATTAATAGTTATGTGGATTCTTCTGAATTTCTGAAACAATTAGGTGATGAACTCTTAAATACTTGGCAAGATTTTGTTAAGATTGGCAGTACTTTTTTAGGCAATTCACTCTCTGGTTTGCTGGTGATGACTGTTGGCTTTACAACAAGTATTGTAAATTTTGTACTTTCTTTAGTATTAGCGGTCTATATGCTTGCCAGCAAAGAAAAGCTCATTTTACAGATTAAAAAGTTTTTATTTGCTTTTTTTAAAAAAAATACTGCACAACAAATGATTCATATCGGTGAAATTGCCAATATTACATTTTATCGGTTTGTAGCGGGACAGTTTACTGAGGCTCTCATTATCGGCAGTTTGTGTTTTATCGGAATGAGTATCTTTTCTATGCCCTATCCACTACTGATTAGTGTCATTATTGCCGTCACAAGTCTTATTCCTATTTTTGGTGCTTTCATTGGTACGATTCCAGCTGCTTTTATCATCTTTATTATTGATCCCATCAGAGCACTGTGGTTTATTGTCTTTATTATTGTTCTGCAGCAGTTTGAAGGCAATGTCATTTATCCTCGGGTAGTCGGCAATTCTATCGGCTTATCCGGTCTATGGGTGATGCTGGCTATGGTCATAGGCGCCAGTACCTTTGGTATATTAGGCATGCTCCTTGGCATTCCGCTATGCAGTATCCTTTATCAGCTGCTCCGTATGGCGATGTACAACCGATTAAACACAAAAAAAATTACAAAAATCCAGTAAATTGAGCTTTTACTGGATTTTTCTTTGTTTTAATCTGTTTTTTAATCTTTATATAGTAAGGGTAATACTCTCATGAGGGTTAATCTTTGCCTTACAAAAGGAGAAAGCCTCAAACTTTTTTCTATTACGCTGTCCTCTAGGCCAATTTCTTCTAGTGCTGATTTTGCTCCAGCGCTCTTTAGCATACTTCTGATCTCTTCCCCAGAAGGCAACTTGGTAATCAGTGCCTTAACAGCGTCTAAGTTTTCCAGCAATTTTTCATAGTTTATGAGTATCAGAGGATCCGGGGTATTTTCTTCTATAATCGATTCATAAAGGCTGCTGAAATGATCTTTCAGCTCCTGACAAGGCATACCTTTATAGCTTATTTCAGAAATGCTGCGCGGCTCAATTGCTAAAACCTTTTTATAGGTATCACATACCAAGGCTAATGCCACCCCGACTTTTTCTCCATGAAGCGCCTTGGTAGGCGTATTAATAACGTGCATCTCCCAAAGATGAGACAAGTGATGCTCTGCTCCCGATGCAGGTCTTGAATTCCCTATCATCTGCATAGCAAGTCCTGATAATATCAGGGCATACATAAGATTTTCATAGGCCTCTTTACGGCCCTCCTTAAGCGCTTCTAACTCTTCTGCTGCTTTTTTGACTGCATCAAGTTCTATCTTAACAACCTTTTCGCAGATATATTCATCAGTCAATAAATGTGCTATCTGCCAATCTAATATCGCCGTGTATTTCCCCAATAAATCCGCTACTCCCGATGCAGTCAGTCTGTAAGGGGCTTTCATAAATACATCTGTATCCGCAAATACAGCCAGTGGGGATACAGCTGGATAGGTTACTTTAAAACCTTTAATCGTCATGGCTGCAACCGTTGAAACAAACCCATCTACACTGGCCGCAGTGGGTATCGCTATAAAAGGTATCTGTTTTTCCTTGGCCACATACCTTGTTAAATCATGGATTGTCCCTGCTCCTGCCGCTAATAATACAGAGGGGGTTTCCTTTAAGTTTTCAAGGATTTTTGCAACCCCGTGCTCGTCTGCATGCAGTCCTTCTGCATCCAGTATAATAACATCCTTATGCTCACTTTTAAGCTGTTCCACCACCAGCCTTCCCACTGCCTCATAGGTATGGGTATCACAAATCACCACTGGATACTGATCGAGTCCAGAGGCTTCAAGAAATCCATTGACCTGTCCGATAGCCCCGGACTCAATAAGTACCCTTTTAACCAAAAGCCTATGACTCCTGCCACAGCTGCATTCTTTACTGAATTCCTCTAATTTTACTTCCATCTTTATTCCCCCTTATCTTTATTTCAGCATACCACTTAAATGCTCCTATCAAAAGGGCATTCTACATAAATGCTGCAGAATGCCCTCTATTAAATATACTAAAAGAAACTATTTTTGCCCATAATAAGCGTCTTTGCCATGTTTTCTTAAGTAATGTTTGTCTAATAATTCCCGTTGCATACGGGTATCCCCGTGACCTGAAAGCAGTGCCGTATTAAAGGCCATTTTACTCACTTCCTCCAAAACTACTGAATGATACACTGCCTCCTTTGGGTCTTTTCCCCAGGTAAAAGGACCATGTTCCTTGACCAGTACAGCTGGTATATCTAAGGGATTGATTCCTTTAAAAGCTTCTACAATCACTTTACCCGTCTCAACTTCATAGTCTCCCTGTATCTCTTCGGATGTCATCGCCCTTGTGCACGGAACCGCTCCGTAAAAATAGTCAGCATGGGTTGTTCCTAGGGCATTTACACTTCTCCCTGCCTGAGCAAAGCTTGTCGCCATCAAGGAATGGGTATGAACGATGCCGCCAATTTCTTCAAAAGCTTTATAAAGGTATAAATGAGTTGGTGTATCTGAGTCCCCATGTATAGACTACAAGTCCTCGTTTAGGCAGTTCTAAATTGGCTTCAAACACTTCTTGTTTTAATTTTTTTAACATCTGAATGTCACCTGCTTTTCTTAGATTTATTATTTACTTTTATCTGAAAAGATAAAGATGATCTACAGCAGCTCTTTCGATTGCAAGTCCCTGCGTGTAACGCTTCATGAATTCATCAAAGCCTTTTACATCCTCAGAATCCGGATTTATCTTTGTACCCACTTTTCCTTCAAATACTTTCTGTGTTAAATAATCTTCTAATGTCTCATTTTCGGCTTTGTTAAGCATGAAAGACGCAAGCAGTGCAATTCCCCACGCTCCACCTTCATCAGCAGTTTCCATAACAGAAACGGGCGCATCTATAGCTGCAGCCATAATCTTTTGTCCTACACCTTTAGTTTTAAATAAACCACCGTGACCTAAGATTTCATCAAGCTTAACCCCTTCCTCTTTAAGGAGAATATCTAGTCCAGTTTTTAGTGCACCTAAAGCTGTAAATAAATGTACACGCATAAAATTCGCTAAGTTAAATTTACTTTCTGATGAACGTACAAATAATGGACTTCCTTCTTCAAAATGAGTGATATGTTCACCTGAGAAATAATTATAAGCTAATAACCCGCCGCAATCTGCATCTCCTTCAAGTGCTTTGTTATATAAAGTTGCAAACAACTTATCCATATTAACTTCAGCGCCTATGGCTTCAGAAAACTCTTTAAATAGGCCAACCCATGCATTAAGGTCTGATGTACAGTTGTTACAATGAACCATAGCTACTAGATTACCAGTAGGCGTTGTAACCAAATCTATTTCCTCATATGCTTTTGACAAGTCCTTTTCAAGAACAACCATTGCAAAGACAGACGTTCCAGCCGAAACATTACCCGTACGCTGTGCAATACTATTCGTTGCAACCATACCTGTTCCTGCATCACCCTCCGGTGGACAAAGCGGAATGCCTGGTCTTAGCGTTCCAGTAACATCTAAAAGCTTTGCTCCTTCTGCTGTAAGTACACCAGCATTTTCACCAGCTACTAAAGACTTTGGCAAGAGATCCTCAATTTTCCAAGAGAAGTTTTTAGAAGCAATTAAATCATTAAATTGATTCATCATTTTTTCATTATAATTTTTTGTAACACTATCAATAGGGAACATTCCTGATGCTTCACCAACACCTAATACCTTTTCACCAGTTAGTTTCCAGTGTACATAGCCTTCTAAGGTTGTTTGAAAACTGATATCAGCTACATGCTCTTCACCATTTAAAATAGCTTGATAAAGATGAGCGATACTCCATCTTTGAGGAATATGGAAATCAAAAAGTTTGGTTAATTCTACTGAAGCCTCTTCAGTAATCGTATTACGCCATGTACGAAATGGTACTAATAATTCGTCCTCTTTGTCAAAAACCATATAACCATGCATCATGGCACTAAAACCAATTGCACCAATGGTTTCAAGAGTTACCCCATAGTGCTGTTTTACACTGCTGGCCATCTTCTGATAACTATCTTGTATCCCTTCCCAAATATCTTCTAAACTGTAAGTCCAGATTCCGTTAACATAGCTATTTTCCCAGTCATGGCTGCCAGAAGCAATCGGCATATTATCTTCACTAATCAGAACCGATTTAATTCTCGTTGAACCAAGCTCAATACCAAGCACTGTTTTTCCATTAATAATAGCATTTTTGATATCATTCGTTGTAATAGTCAATGTTTTATCCTCCCTATTATTTAAATTTCCAAAGGACTTCACTTAACTGAAG
>JAQSYC010000176.1 GCA_029256345.1 Clostridia bacterium
CCTCCACAGGCCACTCCTAAAATAAAATGACACAGCCATGTAAATCTTTTCGCGTAAGAATAAAAAATAAACAGTCCAATAGCTATAGGCAAAAGCACCAAACATAGTGGATTTAGCTGATACGCTGCCCATGCCATCACCATAAAGCAGCCTATAGTAATACCATAGGCCTCATAAACTTTAACTTGTCCGGTAGCCAGATGCCTGTCCGCTGTTCTCTTATTCTTTTGATCAATCACTCTATCTGCTATGCGGTTAAATCCATTGGCTCCATTTCTAGCACCTAAAAGGGCAATCAGTATCCAGAAAAACGTATGAAAAGAAGGGAGCCCCTCCGCCGCCCAAAACATAGCAATGATACCAAAAGGCAGTGAAAAGAGAGAATGCGAAAACATAACCAACTCACTATATTTTTTTATTTGATTAAAAACCATATTCTTTCCACCTTTGACTTACTTTCTTTTTAATCGATTGAGACATGACAATATCATCTGGCCACTCTCTTTCATAACCTTCAGAAGCCCACTTCTTCGTAGCGTCTATCCCTAAACGATGACCGATAAGGTGCATAGGTGAAGCATGATCCAAAGCATCAAGAGGGCCTTCGGAGATGACAACATCTCTTTTGGCATCTATATTATTAAATACCTTCCACGCTACTGTGGATACATCATGCGGATTAACTGATGCGTCCACTACAATAATCATTTTTGTATACATCATTTGCCCGCTTCCCCATAAGGTATTCATGATTTTTTTAGCATGAGCAGGATATTTCTTTTTAATAGAAACAATTACACAATTATGGAATACCCCTTCGAGCGGAAAATTAATATCTACGATTTCTGGTGCAATCATTTTTAAAAGCGGCAAAAATAGTCTTTCTGTGGCCTTTCCCATATAACAGTCTTCCATCGGTGGTTTGCCGACTATCGTTGCCATAAAAACAGGGTTTTGTTTACGCGTCATTTTAGTAATATGAAAAACAGGATAGATATCCTTTTCTGAATAATAGCCTGTATGATCTCCAAAAGGCCCTTCTACTCTTAATTCTTCTGTATCCACATACCCTTCTAAAACAAATTCACTGTTTGCCGGAATATAAATATTGTTTGTAATAGACTTAACCAAAGGTACAGGTCTCTTACGCAGATACCCCGCAAACATGATTTCATCAATCATTTTAGGAAGTGGAGCTGTTGCTGCATAAACGGTTGCTGGGTCGCAGCCAATCACAACTGTTATAGGCATCTTGCCCCCTATTTTACGGTATTTATCATAAATTTCTCTTCCATCCTTATGGAGATGCCAATGCATACCGGTTGTCTTGTGGTCATAGACTTGCATCCTATACATCCCTACATTTTGCTGTCCTGTTTCAGGATCTTTAGTGAAAACTAAAGGCAGTGTAATAAACCTTCCGCCATCATCCGGCCAGCATTTTAAGATAGGCAGCTTATTTAAATCTGGCTCTTCCACAACCTCTTGGCAAGGAGCTTTTTTGATTTTGATAGGAAAAACTGCTAATAGTCTTGCCAGCCTTGGAATGGATTTAATCTGATCCGGCAGTTTCATATAGTTTGAAAAATCAATAAGGTCTTTAATATCCTCTCCAATCGCATCTAATGTTTGTGCGCCAAGAGCCATACTCATCCTCTCGTAAGAACCAAATGCATTGATTAATAACGGGTACGGTGAGCCTTTTACATTTTCAAATAGCAACGCTGGTCCTTTTCTTTTCACCATGCGATCAGCAATTTCTGTTATTTCAAGAATAGGGTTCACCTCAGTCTGAATGTGCTTAAGCTGTTTTTTACGCTCTAAAGCTTTCATAAAATGCTGAATATCTTTATAAGCCATTTTGGGTACACTCCTTTGATTATAACTATTAAAATATTTTATATTATTTCAGAATAATAAGATCAACTACATGTATTAATATATCATATAATAGTATATTTTTCATCTTCTTGTTAAGTTTTTACCATTATAAAAAGACTTAAATCTTTTAAATTTAAGTCTTTTTATCATTATCTATTATCTACGGCTAAAGCACTTAATGTAGCATTTGGAATAGTTAACCCCGGAGTAATGTCAATAAGAGAATTCGTTGTAAGTATGACTGAATACGTATACTTTCCTGGTACAACATCATTATCCCCATATTGAAAACCAAAGGAACGCGCCTCTAATATGTCTACTAAAGTTGCAAATGTATAAGTCGAACCTACTTTTACTGCTGGACTGTCATCGGTGCTTCTCAGCAGCTGGAAGTTGAGTGTCACTGAAATACCCAGCGGCAAACTGATGATACTTGAAAAATTCAAAAGTATAGTGGGTCTTCTCATTCCACATGTATTAATAGACACATCCACAACTGCAAGTGGTTCAGAAAATGTAGTTGTAATAACAGGCAAGGGACCAAGCCCTCCTGTAGATGTGTTTAATACGACTCTCTGAGGTCTATTTCTCCTATCGTTTTCTCTGCGCATATTACGTATATCATTTTGCAATGCCAGTTCTTGGCTATCATAATTATACATCTTAATTACCTTACCCTTTCTCAATAAATATCTATAAAAAAATTAAGAGATTCTTCTACTATATAATATGGAAAAATATCCCAATATGTGTCATAGATTTTATCGAATACTACAACCAACCTCCTACTTAATTCTATTGTAATTTTATTTTTTCAATAATTGCTAGGATATGATCTAAATAGACGGTATTACCTTGCTCTAAATAATCATATAGCCTCTTTTGCCACTCTTTTTCCCAATTAAGATACCCCATGCCTTTATTGAAGTCATCATGATCTTTTATATTTAAACTCTTTAAGAGCATAGCGATTTCCGTTTTATCCAAAACCTTAAAAAGCCCCTCATATTCTTCACCAAAGAAACAATCAGCTTCTAAAATATCCAGCATATCCTCTAGCGTATAAATTTCACTTTTTAAAAGCATAAGCTTATCTGAGAGTTCTCTGCAAGATCTTATCTCCTCTGATAGCTTTATAAATAGTGCATCATCCATTTTCTCCCCATCTTCAAAATAAATCATTTCTATTGTTTTACCTTCATGCCCTATAATAAATAGCGCACCCATCTGATTATTTTCAAGTGCATTTTTGAGCCTGACTGCTATTTCCTGTGATCCCATTTTAATATAATTTTCTAGAAATCCTGTAGTATTAAGCTCTTTAATCAATTGATCTGATGCTTCTCTAACTATAGTCTTTAAATAAGTTTCGTCTTTATCGGCCAATAAAACATAGATTTGCTCACAGTCCAAAGCATTAAGATCTAACCTTTGTGCACTTCTTTGGATAATGACTGAACCTAAAGCATTGATTAAGACAAGCTGAAAAATATTAATAAGAAGTTCTTCGTGTTGTTCATGATGGTTTTCCAATAAACATTTTATACTATCTTTGGGAAATAGGTTGCAAAAATCATTTTCATAAAAGAGTTTTTGCAAATAACTACTCATATAGTTAACACCTACTGTATCCATTTTATCCAGATATAGCGGATAATCTATCGATGCCGGGGTATGATGAGCAAAAAATTCAGTATCATAATAAATAAAAAAGTCCGGTAATGCATCTAAAGTATCCTTATAAGCATAATTGTCTATCTCCAAATGATTATCCTGTACTTTTTTAAGCCAAATTTCTGCTTCTTTAACTTGTAATTTTATAATCTGTAATCCTTTTTGATAAATTTGTGATAACGCTGTACCTTTCAAAATTTTTAAGCATTCATCCGTATCACATAAGTTTATTAAGTAGCTATCTATCCCGTACAAAATAGATCTTATGATACCTTCTGCAACTTCTATTTTTACAGAACTACTTTCAAAACGAGTATACCTCTCTATCTGCCGCGCAAGCAGCTCAGCCATTTGAACCTGCATGTGCTGTATTTCTGCCTCAGATAATAAATTAAGGCCACGTGCTTCCTTTAAATAGGATTGGAAATAATTATTTTGATCAAGCTGTTTTTTCTCTATGATAGTTTTTTTTACTATAGGGTTAATCACTCTTCATCCTCCCCCAAATAAAGTTCCTCTTCTAAATCCAAATCTTCATATTCTTCTTTACCATGTCTGATATTGTTTGTAAGAATTTCTAATTCTCTGCTTCTCAGAAGTTCTAAAGAACCATGACATTGATAGTCAAAATATTGTTTCATACTTGCAATCAGTTCATCATCACTTAATTCATCCAGTGATTCATTTTTGAAGTAATAAAATATTTCAAGCAGCTCTTCAAGAATGTCTGTATAGTCGCTCTGATTGATGTAGGGTGAGTCACAAAAAGCGATAATCAGTTTACCAAGCAT
>JAQSYC010000177.1 GCA_029256345.1 Clostridia bacterium
GAACTGGTGAGTATGGCTGGACATGACGCAGCCAATATGCAGAGAGTCACACAATCAGGTATGATTTTTGTACAGAGTATTGATGGGAAAAGTCATTGTCCTAGTGAAAAAACCCATATTAAGGACATAGAAAAAGTAGGAAATGCCATGCTTGAAGCATTACTCATATTAGACAGGGAGCTCAATTAGATGAAAACTTTATATCAACCAGAATTTTTATATACTGAGGATACCTTTAAAACCAATCAAGCTGTTTTGGTAGAGGAAGGTGCGGTTATTGAAGTAGGGGAATATGCCGTTTTAACAGAAAAATACCAAGGGGTAGAGACTGTCAAATGGGAGAACCTTATTATGATACCAGGAAGTGTCAATGTGCATAACCACTGCTTTCAGAGCCTACTTCGAGGGCTTTCATGCGACAGACCTTTTTTAGAATGGCGGGATGAGGCGCTTTATAAATACTCCCCAAGACTCCAAAAAGAGCATATCTACGGCGGCGCCTTGTTTGCCTTTGGTGAAATGATGAAATACGGCGTGACAACAGTCAGCGATTTCTTTTATCTGCATAACTTTGGTATGGAAAGCGATGAGATGATTATTAAGGCTGCAAAAGATATAGGGATTAGGCTGGTGCTGGCAAGAACAATGTATGATTGGAATGGTGCACCTGAGGGCTATGTGGAAACAGTGGAACAAGCGGTTGAAAACACAAGGCTTTTAGCCCAAAAATATAAAGAGGATGATATGGTAACCATCATTCCGGCTCCCCATAGTCTCCATGCAGCATCGGTAGAAATGATTCAGGCAGGCCACAAGCTGGCAAAAGAGCTGGGCACCTCTTTTCATATCCATGTAGCAGAAGAGCCTTTTGAGGTAGAAGAAGTACAGGCAAATCATGGCGGTCTTACACCTGTTGAACTTTTGGATAAAATAGGTGTTGTTGATGAGTCCATGGTCATTGTGCATGGGGTATGGCTTAAAGAGAGTGAAATCAAACTTTTAGGGGAGAGGGGGGCAAAACTGGCGTATTGTCCTTCAAGTAATATGTTTTTAGCAGATGGTATAACAGATATTGTAGGGATGATGAAAGCTGGTGTCCTGATAGGGCTTGGCAGTGACGGTGCATGCAGCAATAACAGAATCAGCGTCTTTGAAGAGATGCGGATGGTTGCCCTGCTTCAAAAGGTAAAAACATTAGATGCCATGTCTGTGAATTATAAAGATGCGTTCAAAATGGGTACGGAAAATGGCGGGAGACTCCTAGAACTGCCGATCGGTAAGATTGAAGCGGGCTATAAAGCAGATTTTGTGGGAATTGACAAAGGGGATATGTCTATGCAGCCTATTTCAAAATCAGGAGAACAGATTATGCCAAACATTGTTTATTCTATGCAGCCTCATGCCATCAGAAAAGTGGTTGTAAACGGAAGATTAACAGTTGATGAAGGTGTGCTTCATACTGTTGCTGAAAGTGAGATTGTTAAGAGGGTAGAGCAGATTATGGAAGAGATAGGAGACTAAATGATGGAACAAATACTTATTATTCATGCCAGTCAAATAGTAACCCCTATAGGGTTTGAGATGAAGAAAGGTAAGGCAATGGGTGAGATATGCCTTATTGAAGACGGTGCCATTTATATAGAAGACGGCATCATTAAAGAGGTGGGTAGTACGGAGGAGCTTTTGGCTAAAGGCCGCCTAACTTCAGAGTGTGAAGTGATTGATGCTGAGGGGAAATGTGTATTACCTGGGTTTGTGGATTCTCACACACATTTTGTATTTGGCGGATACAGACAAGAAGAATTTGTCAAAAGATTGCAGGGAACGCCGTATCTGGATATTTTAAAAGCGGGTGGGGGTATTCAGAGTACTGTAAAAAGTACACGGGAGGCAGATTTTGAGAGTCTCTTTAACGCAGGGTTAAAAAGGTTGGATGACATGCTGGCTCAAGGGGTAACGACTGTTGAGGGTAAAAGTGGTTATGGGCTAGACCTAGAGACAGAGCTTAGGCAGCTAAAGGTGATAAAAGCCTGCGAGGACAATCATCCTATGGATGTGGCGGCAACCTATTTAGGAGCCCATGCTGTCCCTAAAGAATATGCGGACAAGGGTGATGACTATGTGGCGTATATGATAAGCGAAGTACTGCCAGAGATTAAAAAACAAGAATTAGCGGAGTTTTGTGATATATTTTGTGAAGAAGGGGTCTTTGATGTAGCGCAGTCCAAAAAACTTTTAGAGGCAGCCAAGCAATTGGGATTTAAAATTAAAATCCATGCGGATGAAATCGTGCAACTAGGAGGGGGAGAGTTAGCAGCAGAGCTGGGAGCTAGCTCTGCAGATCACCTACTTATGGTATCAGATAAGGGGATTGCAGCGCTTGCAGAAAATAATGTGGTAGCGACCTTGCTGCCAGCTACGGCGTTTTGCCTTGCAAAACCTTATGCTAAGGCAAGACAGATGATAGATGCTGGCTGCGGGGTGGCCCTTGCCAGTGATCTGAATCCTGGGAGCTGTTTTACAAATTCCATTCCCCTGCTATTTGCACTGGCGGCTATTCATATGAAAATGATGCCAGAGGAAGCACTGACTGCTATGACCTTAAATGGGGCAGCGGCCCTTGGAAGAGAGAAGAACATAGGCAGCATTGAAGTAGGAAAGCAAGCAGATCTTATCATCTTAGGGTATCCGGACTATAGATTTTTAGTGTATCATACCGGTGTTAATGTTGTAGAACAGGTTATCAAAAAAGGTAAGCTTGTTTACCCAGTGGCATAAAATAAGGAGATAAGTTATGATTATAAAAATATTTAACGAAGAAGCCTACACGCAAACAGCTTGGTCTGGGGGAGTGACAACTGAGCTGTATATTTACCCAGAAAACAGCAGTTACCAGCAAAGGGATTTTTTATTTAGACTAAGTACAGCCACTGTTGAACTGGAGGAGTCGCTCTTTACAAAGTTAGAGGGAGTCAAAAGAAAGCTGATGGTGCTTGAAGGAGAAGTGACACTGATCCATAAAGATCACCATCAAAAAGCTTTAAAGGCCTTTGAACAAGACTTTTTTATGGGGGACTGGGAAACATCCAGCCATGGAAAGGTGAAAGACTTTAACCTGATGATGAAGGAAGGCTTGGAAGGCACGTTAGATGTTATAGAGATTCCGCCTTATCAATCCATACAGCTTAAGTTGTATAAACCTGTCAAGGGAAAAAGAATAGAGGCCTTATTTGCGGCAGAACAGGGTATCCGTATTGAAAACAAGCATAGTGTTTATCCTTTAAACCAAGGAGAAACAGCTGTTCTTGAGAGCGAAGCTGAAGAATGGATGACAATGGTAAACTTGACTAATCCTACAACGCATACTGCAAAGTGCATTAGAGCCAATGTGGTATGCTTTTAAAAAAATACCCATTTAACCCATTTATTCACATGAAGTTTATATAATAAAAATATACTATTCTTAATAATAAGAATTTTAGGAGATAAAGCGATGGACACAGAGTTCAAATTATCCGAGTATATGAATAAAGGGATTGAAAACATTGTAAAGGGTATTGTAAAAGCCTCTTTAAGAAACCCAAAAGAAACTATTTTTGCAGTAAAATATCGGCAATCAAGTAAAGAGGCACAAAAGAAAAGAGCGGCAATGGAGCAAAAAGGACAAAAGGTGCCAGCTTTTTTAATTGGGAGTATAACAAGTAGTTGTAATTTGTTTTGCAAAGGTTGTTATGCAAGAGCAAACAAGCTTTGTGGGGAAAAAGAAGAAGATAAACAGCTATCTGCCGCAAGATGGGCTGAAATTTTTAGAGAAGCCCAAGAAATCGGTGTTTCCTTTATTCTGCTTGCAGGAGGAGAACCGCTAATCAGACAAGAGGTTATAGAAAAAGCAGCACAAGTAAAGGATATTATATTCCCTATATTTACTAACGGAACAATGCTTCAAGAAGACTATATCGCTTTATTTGATAGGCACAGAAATTTGGTACCGATACTTAGTATAGAAGGAAATGCAGAGCAGACAGACGGCAGAAGGGGACAAGGGACGTATGAACTGTTAATGGATGTCATGGACAAACTTAACGAAAAGGGTATTTTATATGGGGCATCTGTTACTGTAACTACTCGGAATGTAAGAACGGTTACCAGTAAAAGTTTTTTTGAGACGCTTTACCGCAAAGGCTGTAAGGCAGTCATCTTTGTAGAGTTTGTCCCTGTCACACAAGATACAAAATCCTTAGCACCAACGGACATTGAACGGAAGTTATTAGAAAATGGACAGCAACAACTGAGAGAAGCCTATGCTGATGCTGTTTTTTTATCTTTTCCAGGA
>JAQSYC010000178.1 GCA_029256345.1 Clostridia bacterium
AAAGGCTCCGCATAGGTATGAACTGCTTTTTTGAAAGCTTCAAAATCTTCCCATTTCAAAGACAGTCCCGCTGCCATCTCATGACCTCCAAAACGCAGAAGGTATTCTTTGGTATGATTGATTGCCTCAAAAATATTAAAGCCTTCAATACTTCTGGCCGAACCAGATAAAACACCATCTTCTTCTGTGAGTACAATAGTGGGCCGATAATACTTCGACATAATCTTAGAGGCCACAATACCGATGACACCATGATGCCACTCTTTTCCCACTATAACAAACACCTTTTCAGCGTGTTTATCAATAGAGGTTTCTATATAAGCTTCTGCTTGCTCAATAATACGGGCTTCCATCTCCTGCCTTTTCTTGTTTTCATCATTTAATAATGCCGCCAACACCTCTGCTCGCTCTTTGTCCTGGGTGGTCAGCAATTCTACTCCTATTTTAGCATCACTTAACCTGCCTGCGGCATTGATTCTAGGCCCTATTTGATAAGCAATCATATTAGACGTTACTTGTTTTTTGACATCTCCTTCATTCACACATCGCATCAGTTCCCTAAGCCCTATATTACAAGTGTTTCTCATGGCCTGAAAGCCAATATAAGTCAAAGCTCTATTTTCATGGATCAAAGGCACTACGTCTGCTATTGTCCCTAATGCAACAAGGTCTATATAATCCCATATTGTTTCTTCGATATTATAATAAATAGCCAGGGCGTGAATGAGTTTAAAAGTTACCCCCACTCCTGCCAAGGCCTCAAAGGGATACGTACTGTCTTTTCGTTTTGGATTAATGATACAATAGCCTTTTGGCAGCTGCTCCTGACACTCATGATGATCCGTAATAATAACATCCAGTCCTATGCTATTGGCAAAATCGAGCTCTTCTACAGCAGCTATTCCTGTATCTACCGTGATCACTAAATCAGCGTAACTGCTAATCCGCTCCAGCGCCTCCTTATTTAGACCATAGCCCTCTGTTTGTCTATCTGGGATATAATAAGACACTTGGTAATCGCATCTCTTTAAAAACATATATAAAACAGATGTACTGGTGATACCATCCACATCATAATCGCCATATATCACAATATGTTTTTCAGCTTCCTTAGTCTGAATAATTCTGTCCACAGCCATTCTCATATCGTTTAATAGATAAGGGGAATGAAGCGCTTCCTTTGTTGGCTTTAAAAACTGTTTTATCTCCTCTTTACCGTGGATTCCTCTGTTATTGAGTACACTTTCTATTAAATCTACACCTTTATTAGTCTTTTTTATCTTCCATTTATAAGTATTAGGCAACATATTGATCCACCCCCTCAAAGTCTTCCTCATTATAACATATTTTATCATACTATTTGATGAATTATTTTTGAAATTACTATACACTTCAATTATAATTATGCTATAATGTAGAAGTTATTTATTTTAATAGGAGTGTTGTCATGTCGGAAAAATTTCAAGTAGGTCAAATTATTGAAGGAACTGTGACAGGTATTAAGCCTTTCGGAGCATTTGTTTCATTAGACGAAACAACTCAGGGCTTAGTTCATATCTCACATATTACACATGGATACTTAACAAATATCAATGATGCAATCAAAGTGGGTGAACTAGTTAAAGTTAAAGTTTTATCTATTGATGGAGAAAAAGGTAAAATCTCCTTATCAATAAAAGAAGCCAAAGAAAACAAGCCTGCCCCTTTCAAAGCACCAAAAAAAGAGAATACTCTTGAAGGTTTTGAAAACCTTATGAAAGATTTTTTGAAGGTTTCAAACGATCGCCAAGCTGATCTTAATAAGCGTTTAAATCGTTAATTTAAGGCACCATCGCAAGATGGTGCCTTTTTGTTAACTGGCCTTAATTACTCTGTTTAACATCCTATTTTTTTAAGATCCCCTTTTGTTAAAGGCATAATATAATAATTGTCTTTAAGGTCAATCTCCAAAGACCGTTCATAACCCTCCTGGTCTTCAAACAAAATAGCGTATCGTTCTTCCTCGTCATCACACTCTATCTGACTAATGTTTCCCATCTGAATAATACTTTCTTTTTTCTTATTATAAAGAAAATACTGCACACCATATAATCTGATATCTTTTACAAGTCTGCCAGCATAATTTTTCTTTTTGTCAAAAACATACCTATCCTTTTGGTCACTTTCTCCGTCCGTTATCAGCAAATAGCTTCTCATACCTTTATCCCCCTTATGATTTCAGTAAACCTCCCTCTATTTTATAAAGGGTTGTCTACTAAAACTATATGCAGGGGTGATTTATTGTATAACTAGATAAGCTGCATTATTTTTGAGGTTTATAGCCTACCAGATCTTTTATAACTTCGCCGGCAATGATGAGTCCTGATACTGATGGAACAAACGCCACTGAACCTGGTATATGCCTTCTATCTGCACAGGTTCTATCTTTATTTGTACAAATACAGTCGGTCTTGCACCCACCCCCAAGATCTATGGGCTTAATAGGCTTTTCTTTGGAATAAACCACTTTAAGCTTTTTGATACCTCTTTTCTTAAGTTCATGACGCATCACCTTTGCGAGCGGACACATACTTGTCTTATAGATATCTGCAACCTCTAATTGTGTGGGGTCTAATTTATTAGCCGCCCCCATAGCACTTATAATAGGTATGTTCATTCTCTGGCATCTTTCAATAAGATCTATCTTAGAAGTCACCATATCTATTGCATCCACCACATAAGAGTAGTTTTCTTGAAACATACTCTCTGCCGTTTCGGCATTATAAAGAGCTCTGTAAGTCACGACTTCGATTTTTGGATTAATCTCCAGAACCCTGTCTTTCATCACTTCTACTTTAGCTTTACCAACTGTCTTTCTTGTGGCATGAAGCTGTCTATTAATATTTGTTAGACATACATCATCATCATCTACTAATATCAATTTGCCAATGCCGCTTCTTGCAAGTGCCTCTACAGTATAAGAACCCACTCCGCCAATCCCAAATACTGCTACAGAACTTTCTTTCAATTTATCTAAACCTTCAGTCCCAATAAGCATCTCGGTCCTTGAAAACGCATGTAACATTGTTTTGCTCCTTTTAGCTCCATCATATTTTCAAATCTTCTTAAACACTATGTACTATATACTATCGTCCTATAGTGTGTCAAGCATTTAGATTATTTGCCTGCACGCCATCTGTATTCACAGTTTTTTAAAAATGTGTTCACAAAATAGACATGTTACCAACATATCGTCTACATGCCTACATCTTATAATAAAGTTGTAAATGCAACATAACTCACTTTTTCATAGAACCTTTCTCCAAAGAAAGCTGCTACTCCCCTAGCAGCTTTCTTTATTGCTTAAAAGTATTACCTCAGATTTGGATATATGTACCGGTTCTCTTTACTATTTTTTCGAGACTATATGATGGTTCTATCTGGACTATTACATGTCTTTAACTATTCATTTTAAACCTAAAAATAGACCCAACTTTGTGGGTCTAAACTCTCTACTTATCTTCTTTTTCACTCATTTTGGTCTTAATATCTTCTAATAAAACTTCAATTCTTTCTAAATGTCTATTGGCCTTTGATTTGTTTATTGCAAACAGTATGATTGCAAATGTTACCCCTATTCCAATAGCTAAAAATATAAGGTATGTAACCAAAACAGAAAGCACACCGATACCACTATAACTCATATTATCATCTCCCAGTAAAATTATACTATACTATAGATTATTATATAGTTTCCAAAAGAGTCTGACAAGTTTTATTTAATTAAAGTTGACTGATATAGGGTCGATATTTTTCTAATCTACAAAGAAATACATACTCTTTTTTAAAATGGTTATCTTAAGTAAGAAGACTGTTAAAATAACGCGAGGGCACTATGAAAAAAACAAATAAGTCTCTGTCATTATTATTAAGTATTTTATTAATTATCTCTACATTTACAACTGAACCATTAGCTGCCTCCTTGACAGTACATGAATCTACTTCTGTTGATATAGTGAGTGGCGCCACTCCTATTGGCCCAACTCCTCCTGAGCATAAAATAGCTGTTACTCAGTTTATTACTGAAATAAGATTTATACAAAATCAAGTATATAGTACAGCACAGTTCGCTCTAAATAATACATCTATAAATAGCACAACCCTCAGAGGCACTATTACCCTTATCAGTAACAATATAAAGACGATTAGAAATAGGATTACGGAGTATTCCGATACTATCCCTAGTGTTGGCAATAGGAATAGAGATGTCCTGCTTCTCTTAAATACACTTAATTTTATTAATAATAGCTTAAATACACTTTATCAATTATCAATCGTCCAGTC
>JAQSYC010000179.1 GCA_029256345.1 Clostridia bacterium
ATTGATCTTGTTTGCAGAACGAGCACTCAAAAGAAAGTCGTTTCCAGCCTTTATTTTGGTGGCGGTACCCCTGCTCTGATGGCCGATGATTTACATGAAATCATTCAAAAACTTAATACTTATTTTATCATCACAGACGGAATAGGCGTAGAACTTCATCCATCGGATATTACTCCCTCCACTCTAAAAAAGTTGCAATTTGCTGGGGTCACTATGGTCAGTATAGGCATACAGTCTTTTAATGAAGATTGTTTGCAAAAGATTGGCACAACCTATGATGATTTTACTCAAAAACTTATTCTGCTTAATGAATTCGGTTTTGAAGTATTAGATGTTGACCTTATATTTGGCATTCCCGGACAAGATAAAAAACTCATCCAAAAGGATATCTCCACTGCTTTTGACTGTGGTGCAACTCAAGTTTCTACCTATCCTTTTATCGACTTCACCTTTGCCAATAACTGCCATAAGCCTTTATCTCATAAGAAAAAAAAGGAATTGCTTAAATCTTTGAACCGCATATCTGAAGAGCTTGGAACTGAAAGAACCTCTGTATGGACTTTTGCAAAAAAAGAATCTCAAAAATATTCCTCTGTAACCCGCGATACCTTTTTAGGATTTGGTGTATCTGCCACCACTCTTTTAAAAAATACTTTTAAAATCAATACTTTTTCTATTGAGGGCTATATCCATAGAATAAACGAAGCAAAACTCCCAACTTCCCTGACTCTTTACTTTACTCAACGGCAAAGAGCTGTATATTACTTATTTTGGAGTTGTTATTCCCTCAAAATAAATAAAAAGGATTTCCATAATCTGATAGGCCTCTCTCTTGAAAAGATGTATGGATTTGAGCTCTATATTGCTCAAAAATTAGGATTTCTTACTTCGGATACCGATTATTATTATTTAACTGAAAAAGCATCCTACCTTTATCATTATATAGAACAGCAATACACCACTTCCTATATTGATAAAATGTGGAACATTTCGAGAACGGTCATGTTTCCTGATAAGATTATTTTAAAATAGCTTAACACTTTATATATTGAGGAAAGAAGGGGAATATAATTAGCCAAATCAATCTAACCTATACCCAAGTAGAAGATCTTAATAAAATCTCAAAATTCTTATCTCGCCGTGACTTACCTTATTTGGATAAGCATCAGCTTTTTAAAAAATATGCCATTGAATCTGTTGATGTTCTTATTATCTTAGGAAGCAGTTTGACTAGTCTGCCTCACCTAGCTGCTGATATTTTCAACCAAAAACTTGCTAAAAAAATTATGCTCGTAGGAGGAATAGGCCATTCTACACATTATTTACATGACAATATACTTATGCATCCTTACTTAAAGACCATTCCTACAAACAACCGCGCTGAGGCAGACATCTACAAAGATATCCTCGTCCAATACTATCATATAGAAGAGCAAAATATCCTTGTAGAAAATCAATCTACAAATTGCGGTTCTAATGCCAAAGAGGCTCTCCAGCTCCTCCGTAACGTTGGTATAAAGGCTTCTTCTTTTATACTGATGCAAGACCCTACTATGCAGTTGCGGACCTACGCCTCATTCTTACATGAATGGCACAATGAACAGGTTTTATTGATTAACTATTCTCCTTATATCCCTCAGATTATTTTGCAAAATAATACGCCTTTACTAACTGATATTGATGAAAAAGCTTGGGATATTGGCAGATTTGTATCACTGTTATTGGGCGAAATCCCGCGGCTGCATGATACCTCTTTGGGATATGGGCCTCGAGGTAAAAACTTCATATCTCATGTAGATATCCCTCATGAGATATTAGAGTGTCATAAACGTCTCTTAGATGACTTACAAGAGTTTCTTAAAAAAAGACTTTGATATTATAACCTATAAGTGGAGGAAAACCCGTATGTACCTAATAAGTGCTTGTTTAGTAGGTGTTAAATGCCGGTATGACGGTATGAATGTACCTGATAAAGACTTGGAAATGCTTTTTCAAAAAGGAGGCGCTTTGCCGATATGTCCAGAGCTTCTGGGCGGATTATCCTGTCCTAGGGAGTGCTGTGAAATAGTTAAAACGCCGAATAATTTCCCAAAAGTCGTAAGCAAAAGTAATCAAGACCTTTCTGCTGCCTTTGCATTAGGTGCTGCTAAAACCCTTGAAATATGTAAACTCCTTAATATTACTACTGCTATTCTCAAGTCCAAAAGTCCCTCCTGTGGTTATGGCGAAATATATGATGGCAGCTTTAGCGGCAAACTTACAGCAGGTGATGGTCTAACTGCTTACCTATTAGTTCAAAATAATATTGCTGTCTATAATGAATTCACTTGGCGATCCCTACAAAACATATAAAAACATAAGGTCCATTTAACTTATGATTAAAATAAATCATTAGTCCAAATTGACCTTATGTTTTTTATTGCTTATTTTATTTCACTTTTTTATTTATTTGGGCCATATATACTTTAGTTTCACTCACAACAACACCTGATAAAGCCAGAAGTGCAATGAGATTAGGCAAAGCCATGAGACCATTCATAATATCTGCTATAATCCAAATGGCCTCTAACTTAATAAACGCTCCGAGGGCAACCATTACAACAAAAACGATTCTATAGGCTGTAATAGCTTTAACCCCTGCTAAGTATTCCAGACAACGCTCACCATAATAACACCACCCTAAAATTGTGGTAAAAGCAAACAGTGCCAAACAAAGTGTGAGTAGCAGTGGACCTGCTGTAGGCAAAATAGTTGCAAAAGCCTCCTGTGCAACAAGTGCTCCCTTTGCTTCTCCATGCCAAACACCCGTTACAATAATACTTAGTCCTGTTAAAGTACATATAATAATAGTATCTATAAAAGTTCCTGTCATGGATATGAGCCCTTGCTCTGCGGCCCACTTAGTTTTTGCTGCTGCAGCTGCAATAGGTGCACTTCCAAGTCCTGATTCATTAGAAAACACCCCTCTGGCTATTCCCATTTGAATAGCCTTTGCAACTACTGCCCCACTAAATCCTCCAATAGCTGCTGTAGGTGTAAAGGCGCCCTTAAGGACAGCCCCTAAAGCTGGAATGATTTGATCGGCTGATGCAATAAGTATTGCTATCGTAAAAATAATATAAATAATTGCCATAAAAGGTACTACCTTTTCCGAAACCTTCGAAATGCTTTTAATACCTCCAAAAATAATAATTGCTACTAAAACAGCTATTATTATCCCTATTATGCGTGCATCTACGCCTAAAGTAGCATTTACACTTTCCGCAATAGCATTTACTTGAGGAAAGGTTCCAATTCCCACAAGTGCAACTAAAACGCCACTCCCTGCAAAAAACATAGCAAGCGGCTTGAATTTTTTACCCATACCTTTTTCAATATAATACATAGGTCCACCAGATACTTCACCATTAGTATCTGTTGTTCTGTATTTAATGGCCAAAACGCCTTCTGCATATTTAGTCGCCATACCAAAAAATGCTGCTACCCACATCCAAAATAGTGCCCCTGGACCACCTGTACCAATAGCTGTAGAAACACCTACAATATTTCCGGTTCCCACTGTTGCAGCCAATGCTGTGCATAGTGCACCGAAACTATTAATATCTCCTGCGCCTTCATTTTTCGCTGTGAAAATAAGCTTCAATGCTTTAGGCAATTTAAAAACTTGTAATACATTTAGTCTTATAGTCAGGAAAATACCTGTACATACTAAAAGACCAAGAAGCGGCGGCCCCCACACAAAATCATTTACACTTTTTAGAATCGTTATAAAATCCATAAAAAAAACTCCCTCTTTTAATTGAAATTTAAAATAAGAGGAGCTCCCAAAGTTTTTATAAGACTATGCATATACACCTCTACTTTTTATGAACAATTTATCCATTAATAAACATTATTAGTCTCTAAAAATCTTTATGTAAAATATACTATAGAGACTTATGTTATCTAAATTTGTGCACTATAAAAAAGGCGTATAAAGCTCTGTCCTTTTGCCTGAGAGATTAAACAAATGCTTTTAATAATAAACTGTCTTATTGGCATATGTTTTTGCCCCTTCGGCGCCCATAACTCGGGTCTCTCCAGAGTACTGTCAGCTACGCAGTCACACTTATTAAAAGTACCTGAGAGTGTTACTCCTTCGGTGGACCTTTCGATCACTCTTCTGCATGGCGTCATCCAGTTATGTTATTCTATTTAACATAATATAATATTCTTTCTATAAAGTCAACTTCTTGTCTTATAAGCCTATCTAACTCTTTAATTCTTTTTTATGACTTACTAAAAAAGCCAACACACCTTT
>JAQSYC010000180.1 GCA_029256345.1 Clostridia bacterium
TAATTTGCAATTCACTAAAGGGGTAAAAGAATTAAATGGTAAAACGATAACTCTTTATACAGTGGATTACAAAATAAAGGCAGTATATGTAGATAATAAATTAACTGATGTAGGGGGAGAAACACCTAAGTTAATTTCTGGGTCTTTTTTTGTTCCATTGAACCTAATCGCTGATCACTTTAAGGTGGTGATAGATTTAGATATCTCTACACAAGGGCTTACGATATCTAATGGCAAAGATACTATTAAATTGGTACTTAATAGTGAACAGGCAAGTATTAATGGTAAGTTATATACATTAGGGGCTCCTGTTTTTAAGGAGCAGGATATGGTGTATATTCCTATGAAGTTTATTGTGCAGGCATTAGATGGAGAGGTCACTTATGAAGATAACAACATCAATATTAAGACTAAGAAGTAAGATTCTAGTGGATGCGAAGGTTGTAAAAGCTGATCTGTATATTGAGTTGTTTTCTGCATGGAATAGTGTTATGATTTATGCAGATTAGCGTTGATATAGGGTGTTTGAAAGCTATTAAATAAATAAAAAGTGAAAAAGGATATACTGGAAGAGAAATCTCTAGTGTATTCTTTTTTGCTTTATATAATAAAAATTCAATTTAATTTAGGGAATCTTCTCTGGCGGCACATATATAGAAGTGAATAACTGGTAAAGGAGGTGAAAATATGGCAGTAACAGCAGAGGTAAAAGGTGTAAAAGTTGTTTTGAAACTGGCGAAGGGTTCACAAACCATCTCTAACTGCAGCCAAAGTGCATCAGATGAAGCACTTTATGAAATCGGCGAAGCAGTCGCTAGTTTGCAAGAGGAGGAAGTAACAAATCTTAGCAAAGTAGTTGAGACAATCCTTATAGTAGAGTAAGGGCTATAAGGACAAAATTTGAGGAAAGGAGGGATACTTATGGCAGAGATTACAAAAAAATCACTGGTACTTACTTTTGGTACAGCTGGAAGTAAGGAAGTGAGTCTTACACTGTTATGGACAGAGTAATTGCAGCAAATGCTTATGGTGACGGAGATATCGTTAATCAAAGGCTAGGGGCAAAATATGTCACTCAGCAGGTGGATGAAATCGTCTTAGGATAAAACCCTATGGCACCTATATGGCAGAGCCTTAGGGGACTGTCAATATAGGGAGGTGTATTGGCATGAGATGAGGAGGGGGTACTATGGAAGAGCTTTTGGGTCAGGTGGGTAATGTGGGGTTTCCTATTGCTTTGTCTATATACCTTTTGGTCAGGATAGAAGGTAAAATGGAGCAGCTTACCGCCAGTATACAAAAACTCACGGCAGTGCTTGAGAAAAAAGTATAAGAAAAGATAAAACAGGGTGCACTTTTAAGAGGTGTACCCTGTTTTTAATGGTTTCGTAATAAAATTGTAAGGAATAGAGGTAACATTAAATGGAATTTCAGTTGTATTTTATCCAGATTTATCATAAAATAGTTATATGATGGACAAGGTATAGATTTCAAAAGATAAATAAGGAGGGGTTAGACATAATGAAAATAAAGAAGATGGGCAGAGTAATTGTTCTGCTAGGTGTAATCGTTTTACATACAGTGAGTACCTTAGCGGCTACTTTTAAGGATGTACCAACAACTCATTGGGCATACAAAGTTGTAGATGATATGCAGCAAAGAGGGATTATGCTCTCTAGCAGCAGCGGAGAATTCTTTCCAAATAATAAAATGAACTATTTTGAGATTACAGATGTTCTGGCAAAGGCCACAGGATATGTGGATGTCAATGCCAGTTCAAATATAGATGAAACTTTCAAACAACAGATTGTTAATAACTATGAAGCGCAAAAAGCTACCCTTGCCAGTTATGCATTAAAGTTTACCACCTGGGATAAGCGTTATGACCAACAGGTTGCTTATCTTTTAGGGAGAGGGTACCTCAAAAAAGAAGAGCTGGATAAATTTATTATTAAGACAGCAGCAGGGCAAGAGGCTAAAAAGATTATCAATAAGCAGGAAATGGCAGTATTTGTGGTAAGACTTTTAGGCAAAGAAGAAACAGCCAAAACGGGTTATAAATCCAGCGGCTTTGCAGATGAAAATCTTATTGTAGAAGCCAATAAGCCTTATGTAGCTTATCTAAAGGCACTGGCACTTATTAATGGGGATGACAAAGGGCTATTTAACCCTAACGCAGAGATTACAAAAGCCTTTTGTGCTAAGATGATCAGTGATGCACTGACTTATAAAGAAAACCTTGCTAAGGGCAGTGTCGGTACAGAAACAGGTCAGGCGACGCAGGCCGGAGACTTAGTAACGGTTAAGAGAATCATTCCAAAAGGTCAGACGGAATATTACATACTACTAGAAAAAGGCGGTAACACCTCTTTTTATACGATTAAAAATACTACAAAAGTAAAAGATAAAGCCGGTAATGAAGTGGCCATCACCAGTATTCCTTTAGAAACGAAGGCAGCTGCAGTCATTACACTTCAAAATAGTACAGAGTACATCACAAGTATGATTTTGCAAACAAGCAGTGCAGGAACAGGGTCAAATACAGGGAATGGTACTGACGGAACCAATACTTCAAGTACGGTGGTCAGCGGAACGATAGAAAGAATCGGTACCAATGATACACTTACGATTTTATTATCAGATGATACAAGTAAAACGTATCTTATAGATGATAACTGTGTGATAACCCTCAGTGGCACAACGGCAAAACTTGAAGACTTAAGAGCAGATGACACTGTAAGAGCTACTATTCACTCCAATACCATTACAAAGCTGATTGTAGAAAAGGGCAATACTAAGCCGGGGAATACAGATAACCTAGCGTCCGGTGAAGTAACAGCAAAAGGGGTCAAGACAGAAGGTTATGTGCTGACTATCAAATCGGGTACAAAGGTTTCAGAGATTGTGATGGATGATAAAACAGATATTGAAAAAAACAATAAAAGCGCAGAACTTGAGGATATAAGAATCGGAGATAAGGTGGAGGTCATTAAGCGGGATGGTGTAGTTAAAGAGCTTATAGTGACAGGCACTAAGTCAAATATCACAGGAGAAGTAAAATCTATTCATATTGCAGCCGTACCAGAAGTTACTTTAAAAACAAAAAACGGCACGGAGACTTTTGTGATTAATCAGGAGACAGACATCTACGACAATAACGAAAGAAGTGACGCAGTCCTAAGAGACCTTCGCCTGGGTCAAACGGTTGAGGTACTGATAGACAGTAAAGAAGTGGTATCTTTAACCATTCAAAGAGCGACAACAACCATAACCTATAAAGGTGTTATCAAAGATATAGGACGGGGCACAGATTATATCGATGTGCTGGTTGACTACGATGCGTTGTCAGAAAGCAGCAAAGTGATGAAAAGAGTGAAGACACCTCTTGAAGTAGAAATAGAATTAAATGGAAAGAAAGAACATAGAAGTGTATTAGATAAGGACATGGAGATTGTAATAAGTTATCAATATCTAGAGGATGCTGTCCCAGAAAAAATCCTAATAATCAAATAAATTTATAGCACAACAGGGGAGGGGGGACATACAATCATGTCGCCCCATCCTTTTTAATACACGAGTAAGAGGGGTTTGCATAAATAGTCAGCGAGGGAAGGAATAGCAGGATGAAGCAAAACAAGAGTAATCAAAAGGTTATCAAATTAAAAAATACTGGAAGAAAAAGCAAGACCGCAAGGTTTGATAATAAAGTGATCGGGATAGCTCTGGTGATTGCAGTAGCTATAGGTGGTTTTTTAGGTTTTAGACCCAATGCTTATCAGATTACCATCGCCGAAAAGGTGGTAGGAGCTGTTAAGGATGAAAAAATAGTGGAGGCGGCGAGGGACACGGTAAAAGCTCAGTTAGAGAGCACCTACAATGCAGAAATCAAGTTTGAAGATGAAATAGAACTCAAAAAATATCATGCCAAAAAAAGAGATTATATTGATCCAACTTATTTAGTAACATATATTAGAAAAAATATGAATGTACTCATCGCATTTAAGGAAATATATGTAGAAGGAAAACCAGTAGGAATTGTAGCCTCAGATGAAGAGGTAGAGGTGCTGAAGGCTGCTTTAAAAAAAGAGTATTATGGTAATAAAGAGGTAGAGGTAGATTTTGGAAAGAAAGTGGAGATTAAGACCGCCTTTGCCAAAGAAAGTGACCTAATCAATATGGATACGCTTGTAGAAAAATGTGCTGTAACAACTCCTAAAATAGTGACGTATGAAGTAAAAGCGGGAGACAGCTTGTGGGGGATTGCCAATCAATTAGGGGTATCAATAGAAAATATTAAAAAAGAAAACCAAGGGTTTACAGACACAACCGTTCTAAAAATTGGAGATAAGTTAAAAGCTAAAATAAATGAGCCGATGCTGCCGCTGATAGTGACCAAAGATCTCACTATTGAACAAGAGACAGTAGATGATGGTAAAAAGGAGCAGTAAGATGCAAAAAATAGCGATTATAGAGGATGAAAAGGCGATTTCAGATATTTTGAAATATAATCTGGAAAAAGAGGGGTACCTCGTTTATACAGCATACGATGGTGAAGAGGGAATAGAACTGGTTAATAAAGAAAACCCTGACCTTATTATGCTGGATATTATGATGCCAAAGCTGGATGGGTTTGAGGTTTGCAGAGCAGTAAGACAAACTAAAAGTACGCCTATCATCATGCTGACGGCGAGAGCTGAGGAGATAGACAAGGTGCTGGGCTTAGAGCTTGGGGCAGATGACTATATTACAAAACCCTTTGGTATGAGAGAGCTTATTGCAAGAGTTAAGGCAAATCTTAGAAGGGTTACGGCGGCTATTCCAAAAGAAACAACAGATCCGGCCAACGTTCTAGAAGAGAATGGTTTGGCGATGGATTTATCAAAATATGAGGTCTCTAAAAGAGGTCATATTTTGGAGCTTACCTTAAGAGAGTTTGAGCTGCTTAAATTCTTGTGGCTAGAGAAAGGTAAAGTATTTTCTAGAGAGCATTTACTTGAAAAGGTATGGGGTTATGAGTATTATGGTGATGTAAGAACAGTGGATGTTACGGTAAGAAGACTAAGAGAGAAAATAGAAGATGATGCATCAAAGGCAGCTTATGTGCTTACAAAAAGAGGAGTAGGATACTACTTTAGAGGATAAAAGTGATGAGAACAAGTATACAGCTTAAAATTGTTATGATTTACCTATCCATCATTTTTATGATTATGATGGTAA
>JAQSYC010000181.1 GCA_029256345.1 Clostridia bacterium
TAGCTTGTAATCTTCTTAGTATAGTATATGTCTTATAAGTGGAAAAGTTCTAAAGGGATATTAGCGTTTTTTGCTATTGAAGTGGGGATGGATAATATGTTACTATAAAAATAGTATCATTTAGAATCAACAGTTAGGTGGAGGATATCATGTTTTGTGCAAAATGTGGAAATGAAGTAAATGGAGAAGCAAAATTTTGTCCCAACTGCGGAGCATCAAAAGAAACTCCGGAAGTTTATGGTCAAAGTGATTACACCAATACACAACAGCCTTATAAGAGTGAAGTAAGTTTTGGTGGACAGCCACAAAATGATCAGAGTCAATATGGTGGACAATATCAGCAGTATAATCAAGGAACTGGATACAATGGCATGGTTTCACAAAAATCTAGACTTGCTGCTGGACTTCTGCAAATCTTTTTGGGAGGTTTTGGAATAGGTAGGTTTTATTTAGGATATACAGGTATAGGCATTGCTCAGCTTCTAGTGAGCGTTTTCACCTGTGGAATTGGTGCTATATGGCCGTTTGTTGACGGTATCCTTATACTTTGTGGTCAAGTACCAACTGATGCAAATGGGGCACCGTTAAGAGACTAAGATAAAACAGCTTATCTCAAAATGAAATTTAAAAACAATGGCTTTAACCAAAAAACAGATGCTATTTTATCAAGATTTTCTTGCCAAATAGCACCTGTTTTTATTTTGATATATCGTATAGATTCACATCCCAAATTTTAGTTATTTATGATCATATGTGATGTGAAATCATTGAGATAAACAATTCTATGATGATGAATAATTCAAGTTTATAGACTGTTTCTTTATAAAACAATAGTATTTATACTTCATCAGATAACTTCATAAAAGAAGGTTGGGATAGTAAGGTTAGAGAGCAGAGAGTCGAAAAGCATCGTATCGTTTGATGATATCATGCAGTCTGTAGGCAACGGAGATAGCCTGTTCGTAAGTGACCAAACTATCCGGATTAAAAGCAGTGTGATCTTCCCCCATGATACCTGCTTTGACATTGAACACTATAGCTTGCTGATAGATTTCAGAAAGTGTATCAATGTCTTTAATAGAGGGAACGTCTGAGATGGTGGCAGAGTCTAGGCCAAGCTTAGACAAAAAACGATAGCTAATAAGGGCCAACTCTTTACGGCTAGAGGGGAGATTTTCCTTATAGATAGAGGGGCCATCATATTGAATAAAGGAATCTAATAAGCTTTCATAATGAGAGGGAAGAGCCTTTTGAAGTAAAGTAATAAACTCTCTCCTCGTAATATTTTCAGTATAATTTTTAGCTGTATCAGATAGCCAGTTGTTATCCACTGCAAAGTCTACATAAGGCTTTGCCCAAGGAGAATAAGAATGATTAATTAGAGAAGGCAATGAAGGTGCGTTTTCTATTAAACTATAGTTTTGATATCCATACTCAAACAGGGCATTCATATCTTCAAATTGCAAGGGATTGTCAGTACGCATGACAATACCGATGAGTTCAATATTATCATAAGTGGCTTTTGCTATAAGCGTACGTTTAGCAGGGGTATGAAACCCTGTTTTTGCACCAATAACATGAGAGTTATAGTAAGGACTTTTTTCGTCAAATAGAAGTGCTGTATGATTAATGGGCATCTTATTTGCTGAATTCATAGTGAGAAAAGTATGATTTTTGGTTCCGGCTATCTGGGTAAAAAGGGGCATGGTAAAGGCAGCTCTTGCTATTTGGGATAAATCAAAGGGCGTGGTATAGTGGCCTGGGTGATGATAACCGTGAGGATTCATAAAATGAGAAGAGAATGCCCCTAAAGACCGTGCTTTTTGGTTCATCTTAGCTGTAAAAGCTTCTATACTACCTGCATCTTTAACAGCCATATCATAACTTACATAGTTATCTGAAGCTAAAAGAATGGCATACAAGCCTTCAAGAGCTGTATACTGAGTGCCCACACTAATCCCTATTTGGCTGCTGTCACTGGGCACTTTGTCAACACTGGTTTTAGTTTTTGTGATAAGTGTGTCAAGGGGCATATCTTCTAATAAAATAAGGGAAGTAAGAACCTTAGTCGTACTGGCTGGGTAAAAGGTTTTAGATATATTTTTGGCATACAACACCGTATTGGTTTTGGGTTCAAGGAGTATTGCACCATCTGCATGAATCAGAGGAAGGGGTGTGGCATCTATAGCAAAGCATAAGCTTAAAAGAGTGCATAAGAAACAGATATGTTTTTTGTACATAAGAAAATCCTTTCATCAAAAAGCAAAATTGTTAAAATATGTAATAATTGTTTAATGTACACATTATATCATTAAATCAATCATTTGAAAACCTTGCCAAGTTCCGTTTTCCAAAGAATAAAATAAATAAATCTATCAAAAATGAATATTATGGTGAAAATAGACCATACTTTAGAAGAAAAATTTTTGGAAATTTGGAAGGAGATTTACTTATAATGTTGTATCAATCCTTAGAAAGTTTTCCTTTGCGAAAGATAAACTTTGTCAAAACAAGAACAACTATTTTAAAAGCAGTGACAACTCTTCTTAAACAAGAGGAATATTCTGCTATTACAGTAGATGAAATATGTCAAAAAGCTCAGATTTCTAGAGGTACTTTTTTTAATTATTTTTCTACTAAGGATCATATTTTTCAGTATTATTTAAGGATATTCACCATAAAAATTGCTCTTAGAATCAAGCTTTGGGATGTCGATATGTCTTTTGAAGACAAATTAAAAGAGCTTTATGCCTGGGTAAGTGAAGAGAAGCAGTATGCTAGATTTTTAGACAGCTATATCAATGTGATTCTTAATGCAGGAGAAGAGTCCAATGAAATGAAACTCATCGATGCAGAGTTTGTATATTTCTTTAATGGTATTGAAGAAGAGGAGTATGTCTATTACAATTCTCTTACGATGGGTAAAATTTTTGAACAGCTCTGTAAAGAAGCACAAAGATCAGGGGAAATCACTCTTCAAAAATCAAGCAAAGAGCTCTCGGCGCTGTGTACAGCAGTTATCTCAGCAGCCTATGTAGCGGACACCCTCAATAAGGACGAAGAGCACTTAATATTGTTTAATAAAGTATGGAAAAGATAAAATAACTATTTAAGTTGTTGTAACGCATACAGATTTGTGGTAGAATCTAATACGTTAGCACGCATAGCTCAGCTGGATAGAGCATCTGACTTCGGATCAGAGGGTCGTGAGTTCGAATCTTACTGCGTGCGTTTTTAAAAAGTATAATAGTGGTGAGTTTACGCCTAAAGAATTAAGGGGTATAAGAGGATATGTAGAAAATAATATTTCATTAATAAAAGAAGTATGGTTTGCTTTTCACAAGTATATGAAGTAAATAGACTAAAATTAATAATTTTTTAATCAGTGTTTAAATGCAGTATATATACGGCATCGACACTTTCCATCGGTAAGTATAACTACTATAGCAAAATATAGGCTGATAGTAACTTTAATGCAGGAGAAATAGAGTAAAGAGGGAGGGTATCTGAGAACTGCTTCCGCAGGATTTTTAGAAAATTCTTAGCGAAAGAGCTTCATCTGTTTTTAGCTCCACTGTTTGAGCAGGTAAGTGCACTCCTTACCTGAGAGTTTGGAGCGTTAGATGAAGCTCTGAACTTAGAAGTTTCAAAAAGACGAGGACTAAAGGAATCAGATGCCCTCCCTCTTTACGGCACGCTGCTACAAGCCTAAAGATTTACATAAAATAATAAGCTGCTTCATAAGCTGTTAGCATGACTTAAACAGTTTGTGGAGTTTTTTGTTATTAAATGGTAATGAATAATATGGTAGAAGTGTTTAAAATTACAATAAAATATAGTATACTTTAAAAAGAGACTAAATGATACAAGTATTAAAGAAAGGATAGAGGTATAAAATGACATATTCTAGCAACTTAGGGCGTGGACGTAAAAAGAATACTTTCTCTATAATAGCAATCACTGTGATGATTATTGGACTAATGACCACAGTATTAACGATAGGTGGATTTTTTTATGTAAAAAAAGGCATTGAAAATAATATAATGCGTATTGAAGAAGTAAAAAAAGATAATATTAATTTACAAGAAGAGATTGAACTTGCTAAAAAGAATGTAGAAGTTTACGAAAACAGCCTTGAAGATTTAAATGAACAAATGCAACAATTTGAGCCAGTGGTTATACCAGAGTCTATGGTCGTTCAATAGGGAATTACTTAATGTGTATTTTTAAAGAAGGGTGATAGTAATGAAGCTTTATGTAAAAAAAGGGCAACGAAAAACAAATCCTTTTGTTTTTGTGTTTTTAGCAATTGTTTTTATAGGATCTACAAGTTTTTTAGCAGCTAAAACAATCAATAAAATGGATGAATTTAATCAAACAAAAAGTGAGTTAGAGGTATTAGAAGACGAAAAATCCCACTTAGAGACCAGTTCAAAAGACTTTACAATAAAAGAAGAAGAACTTCAAAAACAAGTCATAGATTTAGAACAAAGGTTACAGCAAATAAAAAGAGAAAATCCAGAGGTTGAACCTGTAACAGAAGACAATAAAAAGTATGCGTATCTTACATTTGATGATGGCCCAAGTAAAAACACACCTAAGATATTAGACTTTTTGAAAGCTAATCATATTAAAGCCACATTTTTTGTTATAGGAGATGCTAGTCAAACAGCAACTTATAAAAGGATTGTAGAGGAAGGACATACCCTAGCTGTTCATACTAATACCCATAAATACAGTGATATTTATAAGAATGTGGATAGTTTTATGAAAGATATAGAACGCTTAGATCAGTTGCTTGAAGAATCTACAGGAATCAAACCCAACGTGATGCGTTTTCCCGGAGGGTCTAATAATACTATAGCTAAAAGGTATGCTGGCTTTGATATTATGGAGCAGATTATACCCAAAATGAAACAACAAGGATTTGTTTATTTTGATTGGAATGTAGACTCGGGAGATGCAAGCAAGAGTACACAAGATAAGCAAGTTATTGTAGACTCAGTTCTTAACGGTGCTAAGTCAAAGGAACAGGCTATTATACTGATGCATGATGCGGCAGCCAAGACCACGACGGTAGAGGCTTTGCCAGAGATTGTAGAAGGTCTCAGAAAACAGGGGTTTGTATTTGAAAAACTTACTGCAGAGACAGAAACTATTCATTTTAGATAAGAGCATAGCTTCTGTATGGGGTTTCTTTCAGAAGCTATTTTTTTAAGAGATGTCTGTACATATCTTAAAATTTCTTAAGAAAAGCAAAAAAAATGATAGAAATCATTGGACACTATGCATAAATAGTATATAATCATGATATGAAATAGTTACATCAAAATAATATAAAAAAAGATTAAATAACTATAAAATTTTCAAAGGAGGGCGAAAAGTGGAAAGAGTATTAAATATTGCACACAGAGGATTTAGCGGTAAGTATCCAGAGAACACCAACATTGCATTTGTAAAAGCATTGACAGAAGGGTATTGTGATGGCATCGAAGTAGATGTTCACATGACAAAAGATAATAAACTAGTTATTATTCATGACGATAAATTAGACCGCACAACAACAGGGACAGGTTTTATTAAGGATTATACGTTAGAAGAGGTACTGCAGTTTGATGCAGGGGTAAAATATCATACAAAATATAAAGGTGAAAAAATATCCTCTATTAAGTTAGCATTAGATTTAGTTAAAAAATATAATGTACGACTCTATATTGAAATTAAAAATAGTGAAGACGAATATAAAGGGATAGAGGCCAAAATAGTAGAAAAGGTTAAAGAGTTAGAACTTGAAGACAAAGTCATCTTATCTTCTTATAATGGACAAGCTTTAAAACGCGTTAAGCTTCTGGATGAAAACATCAAAACAGGTTTATTATGTAAAGAGGTTCCGTGGGATATAAAGGATTATAGATATGCAGATGCGATATGCTGCTGTTATGAAGTGATGGATGCAGAAGCTATTGATACTATTCATAGTATTGGCAAAAAGGTAACAGTATGGACTGTTGATAAGATAGAAGATATGAAGGGCATGATGAAACTCGGGGTTGATGCAATTATTACCAATTATCCTGACACATTAAATGATATTATTAATGGATTATGTTAGTCAATTTTTATAAAAGATAAGTCGAGCTATGATGATATCATAGCTTTTATTTTTTCTCAAAGCTTTATTCATATTATAACCTTTAACAAGATATATTTAATAAAGAGTAAATTTACTTGAAAGTTGTAAATAGACTCATGTATAATAGGAATGATATCTAGCTATAGAGCATTTTAAAAAGACATAATAAGTAAGTAATTATGCTAATCGATATAATGAGAGGGGGATGAATATGGAATCTCCAATTACAGCAGTAGGTTTTTCAAAAGCAGATAGTGAGTATAAAATAGAAGATATAGTAGGTGAAATTTTAGACACCCCTACTAAACAAATTGCTAGTCGTACCAAAAATAACGATATATTGGCAGAGTATTCTAAGGCTTTTGCAGAAGATACGTATGTGATGGTAAGAATAGTGGTGAAGGCTGGTCAAAAGGATACTAAAATACAAGTTGAGCAATGTGAGCCTTATGTTGAATCCCATCATATGATTCACGTAGAAGACTTAGTTGTAGAATGTGTAGATGATGAATACACCTATTATGCAGTCTGTGAGGAAAGAGAGACAGGCATGCAGTTTATATTTTGGCTTCAAAATGTTGTTGAATATACTGAGATGCTTGATACTAAAAAGACTTTTAATAAAGTCAAAGTAGCAGGTTTAGCTATGGAGGGAACAATTATTCTTCCCATCGAAAAAAATGAAGAAGAAGAAGTCGTTGAAAAAGAAGAACGAGAAAAGCTAAAAGTCATCATTCAAAGAGCCAGAGAAGGTGATGAAGAGGCCAAAGAGCAGCTAGAGCAGGAGGAAAGAGAGCTGGATGAGCAGCTTAAAGAACGCATGTTGGAAGAAGATTTTCTTTCTATCATGAGCGGATATTTTGTTCCGACCACCTTGGTAGATGCCACTTATGCCGTATTAGGAGAAATAACTGAAATAAGGACTAGAAGAAATAAAAAGACCAAAGAAGAGATGTATTTATTTGTATTAAATGTTAATGACATGCCTCTTGAGGTGATGATTAATAAAAGTATTTTGGTAGGAGAACCAAGTGTGGGTATGCGATTTATGGGTACTTGCTGGCTTCAAGGAAGTATTGTTACTAAATAAATACTTGACGAAAAGCATATAAAAATGTACTATAATAATTGTTGACCAAATGTTGACCTAATCAGGC
>JAQSYC010000182.1 GCA_029256345.1 Clostridia bacterium
GAAATCATCAAAAAGCAAGTCATACAAGCTTATGAGTACATAGAAGAAAATAGATTATATGAACAAGATAGACGACCGGCTCTTTATGACGGAACTATTTATCATGCAACAAAGTTATTAAATCCTCACGATCGAAAAAGGACTGTTACTTTTTTGGTAGGGACTAAGCAAAGTTTAATAGCAAAAAAGTACGAAGAACTAGTCTATTCAGGAGAAATAGCTGGATATGTGATTAATAAACAAGGTATAATCCTTTCAAGCAGCAATCAAGCAGTTATTGGCCAAAAGGTAGATAGTGAAATGATAAAAGGTATTGATTATAAACGTATTAGACAGATAGAAATAAAAGGTGAGCAATATGTAGCAGCCTATCAGCCCATTAGAGACAATGGACTTATATTTGTTGTTGTTGTCCCGAAATCTTCAATTATTCATCAAACGATTGAAAGCATGAAATCTTATATGGTAATGTCACTGCTAATAGTTGTAGCTTTAATAGCAGGAGGGTTAATGGTCGCCATTAGGTCAACGGCTTTTTTAAAGGATCTGGCAATTTCTATCAGTAGTATAAGACAAAAAAATTATGATAGTGAAATGCCCAAATATCATGATAAGGGATTAGATAATTTAAGTAATACTTTTAATAGTATGACAAGAGAAATAAAATATTTAATTAAAGATACCTATGAAAAGCAATTGCTTTTAAAAGATATGCAGATTAAGTTTTTGCAGCATCAAATGAATCCACATTTTTTGTTTAATGTACTTTTAACAATACAAATGAAAGCTAAATTCAGTCAGGATGAAAGTATTTATAAGATGGTGAATTCTCTTACAGCATTACTAAGAGCTGACATTTATACAGAAAAGGATTCTAAGGTAACCCTTAAACAGGAACTGGAGTATGTTGAATTTTATCTTTATCTCCAAAAGGTAAGGTTTGAAGATAGAATGGATTATACGATTCAAATGGAAGATGAAATGCTTTTGGACTGTTACATTCCGAAACTTTGTATCGAACCCATAACAGAAAATGCTGTGATTTATGGCATTGAAAATAAAGTGGATTCTGGACATATTATCATAAAGATTTATCAGAAAGAAGAAGATCTATGGATTGAAGTCATTGACAATGGAACTGGGTTTGATACAGAAAAATTATTGCAAGAAGCACCTGAAAGCAGAGTAGAAGAGACTTCAAAACATAGTAGAATAGGTATTAACAATACAAATGAGAGAATTAAGCTTATTTATGGTATGAAGTATGGTTTGGAAATTAATAGTATCATTGGACAAGGAACGGTTGTAAAAATTCATTTGCCTATAGACAAGGAGAGAGCACCCTATGTATAGAGTAATGATTGTTGATGATGAGAGGTATATAAGAAATGGTATTGTAAGTCTTATTGATTGGGCGTCTTTGGGGTGTAGGGTTGTACAGGAATGTGCCAACGGGCTGGAAGCTGCTGAATATATAGGGCAGCATAAAGCAGATATTGTTATTTGTGATATTAAAATGCCGGGAATGGATGGATTGGCTTTTGCGGAATATGTTAAACAACATGAAATAAAAACTAAAGTCATTATTCTAACAGCGTATTCAGAATTTCATTATGCTCAAACGGCTATTAGACATGGCGTTACGGATTTTATCATCAAAACTGAGTTTTTAGAAGAATTGCCAAAGTCAGTTGAAAAAACTATCGAAATCATTGAATCAGAAAAACAAATCAGCGAGAATATAGGACAGCTCAAAGAAACGATTCAGGATAGTTTGGAGACTATAAAAGAAAAATTTATTTTGCAGAGGCTTCAAGGTATTACTGCTCCAAATCAAGAACTTCAATCAAAACGATTAGAGTGCGGGCTCGAAGATGAAAAATATTGTTTAATAACGATGGAAATGATAGATGATGGAGCGTTGTTTCAGGATAAAGAGCATCAGACTACTGGCGTATTTAATATCATAAAAAATTTTGTAAGAATGGTCTTTAAGGAATATCGCTATATTGTTATCCCTGTTGAAACTAATTCCATTGTAACATTGCTTTATTTAAGAGACAAAAGGGGTTCAGCAGAGGATTTAATTGTACTATGTCACGAAATCCTTTTAGTTGTAGAAGAGTTTATGCGTTTTCATATTAAAATTGGAATAAGTGACCAGCATGATAAAATGCAGGAGCTTAACGAAAGTTATAAAGAGTCTCTAGCGGCACTAGCAAAGCTTTTGGGGAATAATAACAGTGTGGGGCTCTATACACCCATACAAAATCATAATGCTGAAGGAAATATTTTGGATATACATAAGTATATTAATAAGGCTAAGGAGTATGTCAGACAAGGAAATGGAGAAGAGGCTAAAAAGCAGCTTCAAGAGATGATACAAGATATCTCAAATAGTAACCTATATTTTGAACAGGCTAAAACATATGTTTTGCTGCTATGTTCTTCGTGGTTTCTTATCATTGCAAATTATGACATTTCAAATAATGACTATCATTTAAGAGAAAATAGTTTTTATCAGCAAATAAATCAGAGTAAATCCTTAGAAAGTTTGCTAAAAACAGCTGAAAATACGTTAGACTATGTGATGACTTTGTGCAAAGACAAGGAACAGCAAAAGAATGTATTAGTAAGAAATGTTAACAGATATATTAGAGAGAATTACAGTAAAAATATTAGTTTAAATACGATAGCCTCTCATCTGTATGTCAGCAGCAGTTATTTAAGCAGATTATATAAGAAAGAAACAGGGGAAAGTGTCATAGAGTCCTTGAATAAATATAGAATCGAAGTTGCAAAAAATTTGTTAAAGGAACCTGACATAAAGATATTTGAAGTTGGTACATCTATTGGCATTGAAGATCCAGCCTATTTTACGCATGTTTTTACTAAATTTGTAGGGTTAAGTCCAAGAGAGTTTAGATTAAAGCATTCTTAAACGAAAAGTTTAAGGATAATAATGAACAGTTATAAAAATAGGATAGAAGATAGGAAAAAGCTTATCTATATCCTATTTTTGTTTTATAACTGTTGAAAGGACTGAGGGTTCATTATCAGTCAAAAACCATTTTAGAAAGGGCAAGATTTTACAACTAAAGTAACAATAATACAAGGGAATTCAATAAAATGAAAAGCATCAAACAATCACCTTAAATCTCAAAATAATTATACAAGTAATAGAATAGATTATAGATTCAAGGAGAGAAGATAAAACATTATAATTTATTTATAAAAAAATAACAGGGGGGAAATTAAAGTGAAAAAAATAGTAGGAAAACTTATTGCAGCAGGTTTGATTGCTTCAACAGCAATGTTCGCAGTAACTGGATGCGGGACAGGTGCAGAGGAAAAAACAGAAGGGGCTGTATCGGAGAAAGCATCGGCAGATACTGCTAAACAAACTGATGCTGATACAGTATCAGGGGAAAAAGTGAAAATTTATTATCCTACATACAGAGTAGGCGCACATGCTTCAGCCGCTGCTGAAAAAGAAATATTAGACGCATTCAACAAACAATACGGAGACAAAATTGAGCTTGTTGTTGAAGAACTTCCAAGCGATCAAGCTTACGTAGAAAAGATGAAAGTCCTAGCAGCATCAAATGATTTACCAGATATTGTAGAAGGTAAAAATGGAATTCTTGAGTTAGCTATTCAGAATGGGCAGGCCACAGATTTACTTTCTCATGTTGAAGAAGATAGTGCTTATAAAGCAGAAATCGGTGAAGATGCCATAGGAGCAAGCATGAGAGATGGAAAGCTTTATAATATCCCCTATGCCAGCCAGTTAATTGGTTACTTCTATAATAAAGATTTGTTTGCAAAAGCAGGTATTTCGCCAGCAAAGACTTGGGATGAATTTATGAGCAATTGCGAAAAGCTTAAAACAAATGGTATAACGCCGCTAGCATTAATGACAGGAGAAAATGCATGGACAACTAATCTGATTCTTGCTTCGATCATAGGTACAGATGGTGAAGAAGGCAACAAGTTTATGAATACTAAGAATTCTACCTCGTATGAAAATAGTTCCGTGATTAAAGGGATTACAATGGTACAGAAAATGTTAAAAGAATACACAACTTCTGATGCAATTGGTGCCATTTATGCAAACGCTGCGAATAACTTTTCACAGGAAAATACAGCTATGATTGCCAATGGACCATGGATGACGCCAGATTTTTCAGATCCTGAGAAGTCAAAACCAGGATTAGAC
>JAQSYC010000183.1 GCA_029256345.1 Clostridia bacterium
ATTATCCTAAAATCGTGTTATCAGCGATTGTTGTCACAGCGGCTATTTACAGTGTGTTTAAATTATTGTTGGCTGTACCATTACCAACAGGTATCTTAGGTTAGGGGGAAAAGAAATGTTAGAACTACTTGGACAAGGCCTAGCGGCTGTGATGGATTTTAAAATATTGTTTATGATAGCAAGTGGTGTTGCGGCGGGTATTGCCATAGGGGCCCTTCCGGGATTAACAGCGACTATGGGTGTAGCATTACTGCTGCCTCTGACTTTTGGAATGGATGCAGCAAGTGGCATCTTGCTTTTGTTAGGGATTTATGCAGGAGCCATTTATGGAGGATCTATCTCAGCGATACTTCTAAAAACCCCTGGTACGCCAGCAGCTGCTGCAACTGCTTTAGATGGGTTTGAAATGGCAAAAAGAGGAGAAGCAGGAAGAGCACTGGGGATTTCTACAGTTTCTTCATATATAGGTGGAACAATTAGTGTTGTTTTACTTATTCTTATTTCACCACAGTTGGCTAAAATAGGTCTTAAATTCAGCGCGCCAGAGTACTTTGCACTGGCTATATTTGGACTTAGTATTATTGCAAGCGTTTCTGGTAAGCACGTATTAAAGGGCTTAATAGCCGGAGTAGTCGGTTTACTTGTATCTACTGTAGGGATTGATATCGTAACAGGTTACCAAAGGTTTACTTTTGGCAATATCAATTTATTTAATGGATTTTCTTTTATACCTGTTATGATTGGTTTATTTGCCTTATCTCAGTCTTTTATCAGTATTGAGGATATGATGAAAGAAATTAGTATCAAGCAGAGTGTAAACAAAGTTTTGCCAACTTGGGCAGATATGAAAACTATTTTACCCACCGTTATACGCTCAGGACTTATTGGAACTTTTATCGGGATTATTCCAGGAGCTGGAGGAGATATTGGCGCTTTTGTGGCCTACAATGAAGGAAAAAGATTTTCAAAACATCCAGAGAAATTTGGTACAGGTATCCCAGAAGCGATTGCGGCTCCAGAGTCAGCTAATAATGGAGTAACCGGAGGAGCGATGGTACCTTTGTTAACCCTTGGTATCCCCGGAGATGCAACAACAGCCATCATGTTAGGGGCACTGATTATGCAGGGACTTCAGCCAGGCCCGCTTCTTTTCAGAGACCATGGTCCTCTTGTTTATACTATTTTCGTAGGGTTTTTAGTAGCGAACTTTTTTATGCTGATTTTGGGATTGGTAGGCATCAGATGGTTTACCAAAATCATATCTATACCTGCGTATATTCTTACACCTGTTATTTTTGTTCTTTGTATAGTAGGAGCCTATGCCATTAACAATAATTTCTTTGATGTAATCGTTATGCTGGTAAGTGGTGTGATTGGTTATATCATGCAAAAGCTAGAGTTTCCAGCTTCGCCTATCGTACTAGCTCTTATACTTGGACCAATGGCAGAAAGAGAACTTAGAAAAGCACTTATGATGTCAGATGGAGATGCCAGTGTGTTATTTACAAGACCTATTAGTGGTGTGCTTTTAGGGCTTGCAATCATTACGTTTTTTATGCCCCTCATTAAAATAGCGATGGCTAAAATAAAAGAAAAAAGGACGGGAACAGATGCTTATAATAACAGTTGATGTAGGGACAACCAATAGTCGTATCAAAGTGATTGAAAACCGTCAAATACTTGCAACAGCCGGTACAAGGGTTGGTATTAAGGACGTAGCTATTTCGGGAAGTCAACATATTCTTGAAGAAGGACTTACCAAAATTATTTTTGAAGGATTAGAAAAGGCGGAGCGTCTTATAAAAGACGTAGCGTATTTTGCAGCTTCTGGAATGATTACCTCCAATCTTGGACTTGTAGAAATCCCCCATAGAATAAGCCCAGCTTCTGTAGATGACTTGGCAGAGGGGGTTGAAGAACGAACATTTCCTTGGGCAGAAGGCAAGCCCTTTTACTTTATACCAGGGGTAAAAAATGCTGTTTCTTCCATATCTATAGACAACTTAGATGAAATAGATGTGATGAGAGGAGAGGAAGTAGAGGCTTTTGGAATTATTGAGCTTTGTCATATTCAGGGGCCAGCACTTATGATTCTGCCAGGCTCTCATACAAAGTTTGTATGGATTAATGAGTACAATGAAATAGAAAAATGTTCGACAACAATGCTGGGAGAGTTTTTACATGCCCTAGCAAACGCTACAATTCTTTCTAATTCCATCAATCAAGAGCTTATTACAAAAGTAGATGAAGCATATATCAAACGAGGAATAGCGTTCGAAAAGAAAAATGGGGTGACTAAATCGGCCTTTGCCGTGAGGCTTATGGACATATCCTTGGATACAACACCGAATGAACGGGCTAATTTTTTAGCTGGCGCTCTGGTGGCTAATGATATCAGCCCAAGGATTATAGCAGATATTGAAAACAAATATCATCGTATCTATATTGGTGGATCATCCCCTTTAAAAGATATATTTAAAATAGTTTTAAATAATAAAGGTATAAAAAATATTGATATTACAGTGCTGACAGATGATATTACGGACAAGGCAGCGGCAGCGGGAGCTATATCAATAGTGGAACACCTAAAAGAATCAAAAAAGAAAACAATCTAAAGGAGGCAATCAAATGGCGAAAAAAGTGATGTTGATTACAGGAGGAACAAGGGGAATTGGCTTAACAACAGCTAAAAGATTTGCAAAGGAAGGTTATGCTATTGCAATCAATGGTATAGAAGAAGCAGCAGGTAAAGAAGCCGTTGAAGAAATGAAGAACCAAGGGTATGAAGCGGCCTTTTTCTATGCAGATGTTACGAAAGAAGAAGAAGTCAACAGTATGATGAAAGCTGTAGCTCATGAGTATGGCAAAATTGATGTACTGATCAACAATGCAGGAGGTTTAGGCGGCCGTTGTCCAGTGGAAGAGATGAGTACAGAATTTTGGAATAAAGTTTTAGATCTTAACTTAAACAATCCATTTTATTGCACAAGAGCAGTTATTCCTTATATGAAAGCAGCGGGGGGAAGCATTATTAATATTACCTCTATAGCGGCTTATAATGGCGGAGGCCCAGGGATTGCGGCATATGCAGCTGCAAAGGCGGCGATTTTGGCTTTTACAAGAGCGACAGCAAAAGAATTTATTAGGTATAACATCAGAGTTAATGCAGTTTCGCCAGGAGTTGTTGACACTGAATTTCATAGTGCAACCAATAAAGAAATGATGGAAAGCTGGAAACAAGGTATACCTGCAAAGCGTTTTGGAACCCCAGAAGATGTGGCTAATGCAATGTATTTCCTAGCGTCAGAAGAATCCAGCTATTTAGTGGGCGAAGTGATTCAAATAAATGGCGGTCAAGATTTTAGATAGGTAGAGATTAAGCAATAAGAGGGAGAGTGAGTCATGGAAGAAAAACATATGTGTCACTACAATGAAGCCAAGCAGTTTGATACAGACCAGTTAAGAGCATCTTATCTGGTGCAGGAGTTATTTGTACTAAATACTATAAAAACAGTGTATTCCTATGCTGACCGTATGATTATCGGTGGTGTTTATCCGGAGCAGTCTTTGGAGCTTAAAGCAGAGCCGTCTCAAGTTTCTTCTTTTTTGGAGAGAAGAGAGGTAGGAATTATTAATATTGGAGGCAGAGGCAGTATTGTTGTTGATGGCACAGGTTATCAGCTGGAGAAGATGGATGCATTGTATGTTGGTAAGGGGGACCATAGGGTTGAGTTCTGCAGTCTGGATCCTAATGACTTGGCAAAGTTTTATTTTATCAGTACGTTAGCTGACGAGAGTTTTCCTACTACATTTATTGACCATAAAGAGGTACAAAGGCTGGCATTAGGCTCTAAAGAAGCCGCTAATGAGAGAGTCCTCTATAAATACATACACCCAGAGGGGGTAAAAAGTTCAAGACTGGTGATGGGTTTTACAGAACTTTTAAAAGGCAGTGTATGGAATAGTATACCGCCACATATACATGAGCGAAGAACGGAGGTATACCTTTATTTTAACATTCCTGAAAAAGATGTTGTGTTTCATTTCATGGGACAAGAGGATCAAACAAGGCATATGGTGGTAAGAAACGAAGAAGCGGTTATTTCTCCTTATTGGTCTATCCATAGCGGAGTAGGTACCAACAATTATGCTTTTATATGGGCGATGTCAGGAGAAAATCAACTTTTTGCTGATGCAAGAACCATTGACTTAACAG
>JAQSYC010000184.1 GCA_029256345.1 Clostridia bacterium
AAATACAAAGAGCAAGTCAAGTACATTCAGGAAGTATTAGAGGAAAAAGAAAGAGAAGATTTCTTTAGATTAAAGAGAATTAAGGGACGCTCCAATTAAATATTGGGTAATTTTTCACAGATTTTTTTTCGAGATAAACCTTGCAAAATAAGCAGAAAATGATATAATAAGGATACGAAATAAAACCTGAGGTGTACGACAGCCTGTTATTTTGAACCTACAACATAAGATTGGGAGACCGATTTCGCAAGGAGAAATGTCAGGCCACAAGCTAATTCCCTTTGGGCAGTGGAAGGCAAAACTTTTTGGAAGGTCACCCCCCTAGTTCGGCTAGGGCGTCAAAATTGCAGGAACGGCATTTTGGGATATATTTGAAAAGCATATTAAGGCATTGGCTATTGTAGTCGATGCTTTTTTTGTATGTTTTAAAGTATAATGCACATACTATCACTACGAACTTATAGATTTCACATCCCTAATTTTTAATTATTCATGACCGTATGTGATGTGAAATCATTGAGAGAAACAACTCTATGATGGTGAATAATTCAAGTTTATAGATTGTTTCTCTATAGTATACACAAATAGGATATGAAGTTTTATGATTTTTGGCGAATTAACCAAAAAAATGATATAAAAATATTGCATATTGCTAAAAAATTGCATTTTAAAAGAATACTATTGATACTAATATATTAGTTGTGTTAATGTATTATTATAAATCATGTAGATTAATTAAGACCAATTTTAAACTATAGAGTTGAAAAGGAGAAATAATGATGGAAATGACTTTAAGATGGTTTGGTAAAGGCGTCGATAGTGTCACATTAGAACAAATTAGACAAATACCTGGTGTTAAAGGGGTTATTACAACACTTTATGATATACCAGCCGGAGAGGCTTGGACAAAAGAAAGAGTACAGGCTGTTAAAAAGGAAGTAGAAGCATATGGACTTGAGGTATCTGGTATAGAAAGTGTTAATATTCATGATGCGATTAAGATAGGTTCACCTGAGCGAGATAAATATATAGAAAATTATATTAAAACACTTGAAGTACTGGGTGAAGAAGGTATCCAGTTAGTATGCTACAACTTTATGCCTGTATTTGACTGGACCCGTTCAGATTTGGCAAAAGTCAGAGAAGATGGCTCCACTGTATTATCTTATGACCAAGAGATCATAGATCAAATAGATCCAGATAAGATGTTTGAAAAACTTGACTCAAAATCTAACGGCTTTGTTTTACCAGGTTGGGAGCCAGAAAGAATGTCACAGATTAAAAAATTATTTGAAATGTACAAAGACGTAGATGAAGAAAAATTATTTGAAAATCTTAAATATTTTCTTGAAGCTATTATGCCTACTTGTGAAAAATATGGCATTAAGATGGCTATTCATCCAGATGATCCAGCTTGGCCAGTGTTTGGATTGCCAAGAATTATGCTTAATAAAGAAAACATCTTACGTTTAACAACGATGGTAGATCATCCTTGTAATGGGGTAACATTATGTACAGGTTCTTTAGGCTCTAACCCTGACAATAATATACCAGATATTATTAGAAGTTTAAAAGGCAGAATTCATTTTGCTCATGTAAGAAATTTAAGACATTTCTCTAAAGGGAAATTTGATGAAGCAGCGCATTTATCTAGTGATGGTTCATTGGATATGTTTGCAATTATGAAAGCATTATATGATATTGAATTTGACGGCCCTGTTAGACCTGACCACGGAAGAGCTATATGGGGTGAAATATCTATGCCAGGTTATGGACTTTATGACAGGGCTTTAGGAGCAACTTATTTAAATGGTTTATGGGAAGCTATTGAAAAAGCCTCTAGATAAATCAGTTGTTTAGTGGGTATCTAAAGGGGTATAACAAGCATCAGATATTGATTGAAAATTCCTTATTTAGATTATATAATAAGGCATATGCTTATAATAACTAATATTTGGAAAAGAGGAATTGTATGTACTCTGATGGTATAACTTTATCAAAACATTCATCTTACAATATAGGAGACAGTGTTTATTATAGTCTTCGTAAAAATATCATTGCCTTGAACTTCAAACCTGGTGAGACCCTTAGTATAAAAGATATTTCTGAAACTTTAAATGTAAGTCGTTCTCCAGTAAGAGATGCACTGATTAAGCTCGGAAAAGAAGGATTAGTGGACATTATTCCTCAAAAAGGAACAAGTGTTTCAAAAATAGATCTCAAAAGAGTGGCAGAAGAAAAGTTTTTGCGTGAAAGTCTTGAAGAGAGTGCATTACGTCTTTTTATAAAAAGGCATTCTGAAAGTGATCTTGCAAGACTAAAGAATAGTATAGAAATGCAGAAGCAAAGTCTTAAAAACAATGAATATATATCTTTTTTAGAATATGATGATAATTTTCATAGCATTTTCTTTCAAAGTATAGATAAAAATATGTGCTGGGAAATTGTACAAAGTATGTCAGGTCATTATAGACGGATGAGGCTTATGTCTTTATGGGATGATCAGATTGTGACCAATGTTGTAGCACAACACCATGCTATTATAGAGAATATAGGCAATAAAAATTTTGAGATGGCTATTGAGATTGCAAAAAAGCATTTTACAAAAATAACAACTGAAGAACTTGAACTTCTTGAAAAATATCCTGATTATTTTAAAGAACGAGATAATAATAATTTTTTAATTAAAGATTTTTATAGCCGTATGTAATATCATTTTAAAATACTGATGAGGTGAAGAAATTGGAATTAAACAATAATGGTCTAGAAAATCAAGAACCTTGGAAGCTTAAAGGTTTCGAAACTCCTAAATATGACAGAAATACAGTAAGAGAAAAAACACTTAAAAGTCCAACATGGATACATTTTGGAGCAGGTAATATTTTTAGAGGATTTTTAGCAGCAGTACAGGAACAATTACTTAATGAAGGTAAATCAGATCAAGGTATTATCGTTTGTGAAGGGTTTGATTATGAAATTATCGATAGAATTTATAAACCTTATGACGATTTAAGTCTTCTTGTTGTATTAAAGCCTGATGGAAATGTAGAAAAAAAGGTGGTAGCCAGTGTTGTTGAGTCCTTAAAAATGGAGGATACTCAAGGCCAGGATTGGGAGGCATTAAGTGAAGTTTTTGAAAACCCTACGTTACAGATGGTCAGTTTTACAATTACTGAAAAAGGCTATAGCTTAACTAACGCGAAAAATGAGTATTTTAAAGCAGTAGAGGAAGATTTTGAAAATGGCCCTACAGCTCCTAAAAGCTTGATGGGAAGACTAGCTGCTTTATGTTATAAAAGATATCAAAAAGGTAAATTGCCAGTGGCGTTAGTCAGTATGGATAACTGCTCACATAATGGAACCAAACTTTATCAAGCAGTTAGCCAATTTGCGAAAGCATGGACAAAAAACGGGCTTGTTGAAGAAGGTTTTAATACTTACATTGATGATCCTAAAAGTGTTTCATTCCCATGGAGTATGATTGATAAAATTACACCACGTCCTGATCATAAGATTAAAGAGGCGCTTGAAAAAGATGGGTTCAAAAGTACAGAAGTAGTATGCACGGCCAAAAATACTTATATTGCACCGTTTGTCAATGCAGAAGAGCCACAATATTTAGTTATTGAAGATTTATTTCCTAATGGACGACCAGCACTGGATCAAGGCGGTATTATTTTTACAGATAGAGAAACAGTAGATAAAGTAGAAAAAATGAAGGTGTGTACATGCCTTAATCCTTTACACACAGCCCTTGCTGTCTATGGCTGCCTATTATCTTATACAACCATTTGGGAAGAGATGAAAGATGATCTTTTAAATACTTTTGTTCAAAAGATTGCGTACAATGAGGGATTACCTGTTGTTACGAATCCAGGCATTGTTGATCCGAAAGCTTTTGTAAAAGAAGTTTTAGAAGTAAGATTCCCTAATCCTTTTGTACCAGATACCCCACAGAGGATAGCAACAGATACTTCACAAAAGCTTGCGATACGCTTTGGTGAAACTATTAAAGCTTATCAAAGTAATGAAGGATTAGACCCAACTGATTTGAAACTTATACCGCTTGTTTTAGCTGGATGGTGTCGTTATCTTTTAGGTGTGGATGATAAGGGTAACCCATTTGATATTAGTCCAGATCCTATGTTAGATATAGTTTCTAAGCATTTAGAAGGTATTCAGATAGGTGATAAAGGTTCTTTCAAAGAGCA